>JAUXST010000192.1 GCA_030679805.1 Reyranella sp.
ATCAACCTGCACCGCAAGACGCCGTGGGCGGCGGCGATGGACATGGCGGTCGAGCTGCTTGGCCGCGTGCGCCTGCCTGACGCCAGGAGCCGGCTGAAGGCCTATCCGCACCAGTTCTCGGGCGGCATGCGCCAGCGCGCCATGAACGCCATGGCGCTTGCCTGTCAGCCGCAGCTCATCATCGCCGACGAGACGACCACGGCGCTCGTTGTCACTGTGCAGGCCCAGATTCTATCGCTCCTGAAAGAGGTGACGCGGTCCGCCAACTCGGCGCTGATCCTGATCACCCACGATCTCGGCGTAGTGGCGCGCTATGCCGACCGGGTCTGCGTCATGTACGGTGGCCGCATCATCGAGGCTGGCCCGGCGCGTGAGATCTATGCCCGGCCGCGTCATCCCTACACGATCGGCCTGATGGCCTCGGTGCCGCGGCTCGACCAAGCCACGGGCACGCGCCTCGTGCCGATCGACGGTCAGCCGCCCAATCTCGCCAACCTGCCGCCGGGCTGCGCGTTCGCCCCGCGTTGCCGCAATGCCGTCGACCGATGCCGGGTCGAGCGGCCGGCGCTGGTCAAGAGCGGTCTCGAACATCTTTCAGCATGCCATTTCCATGACCAGCTCAGCGCCTGACATCGTCCTCCCCGAGACGGTCCTGGAGGTCCGCGACCTCAAGGTCCACTTCCCGGTAATGGCGGGCGCCATCGTGCGCAAGCAAGTCGGCAGCGTGAAGGCCGTCGACGGCGTGTCGTTCAGCGTCAGAAGGGGGGAGACGCTGGGTCTGGTGGGCGAGTCGGGCTGCGGCAAGAGCACCACCGGGCTCGCCGTGCTGAAGATGCTCGACATCACCTCGGGCCAGGTCGTCTTCGAGGGCGAGGACATTTCCGGATACGACCGTGCCCGTATGCGGCCGATCCGCCGGCGCATGCAGATGGTCTACCAGGACCCGTTCGGTTCATTGAACCCGCGCATGAAGGTGGCAGAGATCGTGGGTGAGCCGCTCGAGGTCCACGGCATGGCGGCCGACCGCGCGGTCTATCGCGCGCGTGTCGCCAGCTTGCTCGACATGGTGGGGCTGCTGCCCGACATGGCCGATCGCTACCCGCACGAGTTCTCGGGCGGCCAGCGTCAGCGCATCGGCATCGCCCGTGCGCTGGCGCTCGAACCGTCACTTATCATCTGCGACGAGCCGGTGTCGGCGCTCGACGTGTCGATCCAGGCGCAGGTGGTGAACCTGTTCCAGGAACTGCAGGAACGCCTGGGCCTGACCTACGTCTTCATTGCCCACGACCTTGCCGTGGTCCGCCACATCAGCCATCGCATCGCGGTGATGTACCTGGGCCGCATCGTCGAGATCGCTTCGCGTGTCGATCTCTACGCCCGCCCGCTGCATCCCTATACCGTGGCGCTGCTGGCGGCGATCCCGATCCCCGATCCCGCGATCGAGGCGACGCGGCCGCAGCAGATAATCACCGGAGAAGTACCTTCGGCCATGCGCCCGCCGCCGGGCTGCCGCTTCCACACGCGCTGCCCCAAGGCGATGGAGGTCTGCAAGAGCGCCGATCCGCCGATGCGCACCCTCGACGACGGCCGCGCCGTCGCCTGCCATCTCCATGCCGGTTGATTTCTAGACGAAGCTCGGGCGGGTCTTCAGCGTCTCGCGGTCGAAGCCGGCCACTTTCTTGTAGCGCTCGGAAATCGCCTCGAGTTCGCCGGCCGAGATCACGTCCTCGATGCGCGCGAAGCGCTTGCCGCCCGAACGTTGCCAGACCTCGCGCAGGATGGTGTCGGGTGGGTCGGTGCGATTGGTCAGCACCACCTTGGCCGTCGCTGGATTGCGCACCGTCTCGTAGGCCGCCAGGGCCGTTTCCGTGGCGCCCAGCTTCCTGATCTGGCCGGCCAGGAAGCGCGCATCGATGATCGCCTGGCCGGCGCCATTGGAGCCGCGCGGATACATCGGGTGCGCGGCGTCGCCCAGCAGCGTCAGGCGGCCCAGGCTCCAGCGCGGCAGCGGGTCGCGATCAACCATCGGATATTCGAGGATCTCCTCGGTGCTCTCGATCATGGCGGTGATGTCGAGCCAGTCGAATTTCAGGCCTGAAAAGGCCGGCATCATGTCGGCGAGGCGCCCGCGCCCGGTCCAATCCTGGCGCACCGCTTCGGGCCGCTCGATCTCGGCCACCCAGTTGATCAGGGGTTTGCCGGCCGTCTCGGGCGTGCCGGGCCGCACCGGATAGATCACGGTCTTGCCGACCGTCATCCAGCCCGTCGAGACCATGGTGTCGCCGCCCAGGAAGGCCGGCCAGCGCACCACGCCGCGCCACATGTTGACGCCGGAGTATTTCGGCAGGCCCTCGCCGGGAACGAGCTGGCGGCGCAGCGCCGAATGGATGCCGTCGCAACCCACGACGAGCTTGCCCGTCCGGGGCTGGACCTTGTCGAAATGAAGGGTTACGCCTGATGCATCCTGGTCGACTTGGATGCAGCGATGGCCAAGCTGGACCGCGTCCTCGCCCAGCCGCTGTCTTACGGTGGTGAGGAGAACGTCGTGCAAGTCGGCACGATGGATCGAGAGCTGCGGCCAGTCGTAGCCGGCGAAGCGGCCGCGCGGCTCCTTGTAGATGAACTGGCCATGGCGGCTGTAGAAGGCGAGCTCGCGGGTCTCGATGGCGCGGGTGGCAAGCTCGTCCTGCAGGCCAAGTTCGGAGAGCTCGCGCATGGCATGCGGCAGCAGGTTGATGCCGACGCCGAGCGGCAGGATCTCCGGCACCGCCTCGAAGATGCGGCAGGAGATTCCGGCCTGATGCAGGCTGAGGGCAAGCGCCAGGCCGCCAACGCCGCCGCCGACAATGAGAACGTCGTCGCTCACTCCGGGGCAATCCCGCGCTTGGCCACGACGTCGGCCCAGCGGGCGCGGTCGCGCGCGACGATCTCGGCCAGCGCGGCCGATGTCGATGTGGCGGAGATCAGGCCCTGCACTTCGAACGCAGCCTTGGCCTCCGGCGTGTTCAGGATGGCGGCGACCTCGCGGTTCAGGCGCTCGATGATCTCGGG
>JAUXST010000194.1 GCA_030679805.1 Reyranella sp.
GTCGAGAAGAAGTCGTGCGTGGACAATCTCGAGGCCGTGCTGTCGGTGCCCGGCATCGACATGGTGCAGTTCGGCGCCTCGGACTTCTCGATGAGCATTGGCAAGACCGGGCAATACAACGACGCCGAGGTCCTGGCGGCCGAGAAGAAGACCATCGAGACCGCGCTCAGGATGGGCCTGCATCCGCGCGTGGAACTGCGCGACCCCGGCCAGGCCGGCAAGTATCTCGAAATGGGCGTAAACCATTTCTGCATCGGCTGGGACGTGCGCATCCTGGCCGACTGGTGGGACACCAAGGGTGCCGAGATGCGCGGCATGCTGGGCGGCAAGGCCGAAGCGCCGGCCAAGGTGGCCGCCAAGGCCGGCAACTACTGAGCGTCCGATGAAGCCGCCGATCGCGCCGCGGCGCCCCTCGCAACGCACGCTGCATGGCATCACCGTCTCGGACGACTATGCCTGGCTGAAGGACGAGAAGTGGCAGGAGGTGCTGCGCGAGCCGTCGCTGCTCGCGCCGGACATCCGGGCCTATCTCGAGGCCGAGAACGCCTATGCCGAGGAACTGCTGGCGCCGACGCAGGTGCTGCAGAGGACGCTGGTCGCGGAGATGCGCGGCCGCATCAAGGAGGCCGATTCCGGTGTCCCGACACCGGACGGGCCTTTCGCCTATCTGTGGAAGTACCGCGAGGGCGGCCAGCATCAGCTGATCGGCCGCAAGCCGCGCACGGGCGTTGGCCTGCAGACCATCCTCGACGGCGACGAACTGGCCAGGCATTCCGACTACTTCAAGTTCGGCGGCACGCGGCATTCGCCGGACCACCGGCTCGAAGCCTGGAGCGCCGACCTGCGCGGCTCCGAGTTCTTCACCATCCGCATCAGGCGCTGGGATACGGGCGACGACCTGCCCGACGTGCTGACCCAGACCGGCGGCAGCGTGGTCTGGGGCCTCGATTCGACTTTCTTCTTCTACGTCCAGGTCGACGACAACCATCGGCCGCTGAAAGTCTATCGCCATCGGCTGGGAACGCCGCAGGCCGACGACGTCCTCATCTACGAGGAGAAGGACGCCGGCTGGTTCACGCGCATTGAGGAAAGCGCCAGCCGCCGTTTCTGCATCGTCGGCAGCGGCGACCACGACACGTCCGAGCAAAGCCTGATCGATCTGTCCGATCCAGACGCAAAGCCGCGGCTCATCGCTCTAAGAGAAATCGGCGTCCGCTACAGCGTCGCCGATCGCGGCGACGAGCTCTTCATTCTCACCAACCAGGGCGACGCGATAGACTTCCGCGTCGCGACTGCGCCGCTCGCCGACCCCGGGCGCGAGAACTGGCGTGAACTGATCCCGCATCGGCCGGGCACCTATATCCTCGGCATCGAACTCTTCGCCGGCCATCTCGTGCGGCTGGAGCGCGCGAACGCCCTGCCCTCGATCGTGGTCCGCGATCTCGGCGATGGAAGCGAGCACCTCATCGCCTTCGACGAGACGGCCTATTCACTCGACATGACAGGCGGCTACGAGTTCGACACGACGACGATGCGCTTTTCCTACTCTTCGATGACGACGCCGGCCGAGGTCTACGACTACGACATGGCGAGCCGCGTGCGAACCTTGCGGAAACGCCAGGAGATTCCCTCCGGCCACGACCCCGCCCTCTATGTCACGACGCGGATCACGGCGATCTCGCATGACGGCGCCGAGGTGCCGGTCTCGATCCTGCATCGCCGCGACCTCGTCCACGACGGCAGCGCTCCCCTCCTGCTCTACGGCTACGGCTCCTACGGCATGGCGATGCCCGCCTCGTTCTCGGCCAATCGCCTGTCGCTCGTCGATCGCGGCTTCGTCTATGCCATCGCCCATATCCGCGGCGGCTCGGACAAGGGCTGGTCGTGGTATCTCGATGGCAAGCGCGAGAAGAAGACCAACACGTTCGACGATTTTGCCGCGGCGGGCCGCGCCCTCATCGCCCAGAAGTATACCTCGGCGAAGCGCATCGTCGGCCACGGCGGCAGCGCCGGCGGCATGCTGATGGGCGCGGTCGCCAACCGCGCCGGCGAGCTCTTTGCCGGCATCGTGGCCGAGGTGCCCTTCGTCGACGTGCTCGCCACCATGCTGGACGACAAGCTGCCGCTCACGCCGCCGGAATGGCCCGAATGGGGCAACCCGATCACCGACGCAGCGGCGTTCCGCTACATCCTGTCCTACTCGCCCTACGACAATGTCTCCGCCCGGGATTACCCCGCGATCCTGGCGATGGCCGGCCTCACCGATCCGCGCGTCACCTACTGGGAGCCGGCGAAGTGGATCGCACGACTGCGGGCCACCATGACGTCGGGCGGCCCGATCCTTCTGCGCACCAACATGGGCGCGGGCCACGGCGGCTCTTCCGGGCGCTTCAGCCGCCTCGACGAGGTCGCGATCGCCTATGCCTTCGCGCTGGGGACGGTAGACTTGGGGACGGTAGGCCTGGGGACGGTCGACCTGGCAGTCACGCCAGCGTGATTCTCCCGCGTTTCGGCTAGACAGGGCTTCTGCCGCGGGTTCATCCTCCCTGCAGCGTGGCGTTGACAAACAAAAACCAAATACAAGGAGGAAACCCATGTCGCAGAGGAAAGAGTCACGTCGTAAATTTCTGAAGACTGCGGCCGTCGCAACGGCAGCAACCGTCGCCGCTCCGGCCGTCGTCAAGGCGCAAGGCCCGATCAGCATGCGCTGGCAGAGCACCTGGCCGTCGAAGGACATCTTCCACGAGTTCGCGCTCGACTACGCCAAGAAGGTCAACGACATGACTGGCGGCGACCTCAAGATCGAAGTTCTGCCGGCCGGCGCCGTGGTGCCGGCCTTCGGCCTGCTCGAGGCAGTATCCAAGGGCACGCTCGACGGCGGCCACGGCGTGCTGGTCTATCACTACGGCAAGCAGACGGCGCTGGCCCTGTGGGGCTCGGGACCGGGCTATGCCATGGACGCCAACATGCTGCTCGCCTGGCACAAGTATGGCGGCGGCAAGGAACTGCTCGCCAAGCTATATGCCTCGATCGGCGCCAACGTCGTGTCGTTCCCCTATGGGCCGATGCCGACCCAGCCGCTCGGCTGGTTCAAGAAGCCGATCACCAAGGTCGACGACCTCAAGGGCCTCAAGTTCCGCACCGTCGGCATCTCGATCGACGTGTTCCAGGGCATGGGCGCGGCGGTTAACGCTCTGCCGGGTGGCGAGATCGTCTCGGCGATGGACCGCGGCCTGCTCGATGCAGCGGAATTCAACAACGCCACGTCGGACCGTATCCTGGGATTCGCCGACGTGTCGAAGGTCTGCATGCTGCAGAGCTATCACCAGAACGCCGAGCAGTTCGAGATCACCTTCAACAAGACCAAATATGATGCGCTGCCCGACAAGATGAAGGCGATCATCTCGAACGCGGTCGAAGCGGCTTCACAGGACATGGCGTGGAAGGCGATCGACCGCTACTCCAAGGACTATGTCGAGCTGCAGACTAAGGACAAGGTCAAGTTCTACAAGACGCCCGATCCGATCCTGAAGCGCCAGCTCGAAATCTACGACGAGGTGGTGACCAAGAAGGCAGCGGACAATCCGCTGTTCAAGGAGATCGTCCAGTCGCAGCTCGCCTTCGCCAAGCGCGCGACGCAATGGGAGCAGGACACGGTGGTCAGCCGCAAGATGGCGTTCGACCACTACTTCGGCCCCACCGCCAAGCCGGTGAAGCTCTAGTCCTGGACCGCGAGGCGCCGTCCGGAGCGATCCGGGCGGTGCCTTTCTCCTTTCAAGACCAGCAAGTCCAACGCATGACGGTTGAGCGGTTCCTGCACACAATCGACGGCATCAGCACCTGGGTCGGCAAGGCGGCAGCGTGGCTGATCATCGCGCTGATGTCGGTGGTCTGCCTCGAAGTCTTCAAGCGCTACATCCTGAACGCGCCGACGGCCTGGATTTTCGACCTCAACAACATGCTGTACGGCTCGCTGTTCATGCTGTGCGGCGCCTATGCACTGGCGCAGAACGCCCATGTCCGCGGCGACTTCCTCTACAGCTCGATGCGTCCGCGCACGCAAGCGACGCTCGACCTGGTGCTCTACTTCGTCTTCTTCTTTCCCGGCATCGGCGCACTCCTCTATGCCGGCATCGATTATGCCGGCGACTCCTGGCGCATCGGCGAGCACTCCAACGTCACGGCCGACGGTCCGCCGGTCTATCCCTTCAAGACGATCATTCCGATCGCCGGCGCACTGGTGCTGCTGCAAGGCGTCGCCGAAGTAACCCGCTGCGTCGTCTGCCTCAGGACCGGCGCATGGCCGGCCCGCCTGAAGGACGTGTCGGAGATCGACGTCGTCGAGGAGCAGCTCGCTCACAGCGAGCATGTCGACGACGACGTGCGGCGCCTGGCGATCGCCAAGGCCGCTCAGATCGAGGAGGCGGCGAGGCAGCGCGGAATGGGTGGAGACAACAGGACATGAGCGATCCCGCCCTCGGACTCCTGATGCTGGGGCTCATCGTCGTCGTGATCATGATGGGGTTCGCCACGGCCTTCACCCTGATGGGGCTCGGCATCTTCTTCGGCTTCATCGCCTTCTACGACCCGTCGCAGTCGTGGACGCACAACAAGGTTTTCGACCTCATGGTCCAGCGCACCTACGGCGCCATGACCAACGACGTGCTGATCTCCATCCCGCTGTTCGTGCTGATGGGCTACGTCATGGAGCGCGGCGCGCTGGTGGACAAGATGTTCTACTCGATCCAGCTCGCCTTCCGCCGCGTGCCCGCGGCACTCGCCGTGGCGACGCTGATCGTCTGCACCTTCTGGGGCATCGCCAGCGGTCTGGTCGGCGCCGTGGTCGTGCTGATGGGCGTCATCGCCCTCAATCCGATGCTGCGCGCCGGCTACGACGTCAAGCTCGCCTCAGGCGTCATCACGGCCGGCGGCACGCTCGGCATCCTGATCCCGCCGTCGGTGATGATCATCGTCTATGCCGCCGTGGCCGGCCAATCGGTGGTCAAGCTCTATGCCGCCGCAATGTTCCCGGGCTTCTTCCTGGCGCTGCTCTATCTCGTCTACGTCATCGGCTGGGCGCTGATTAACCCCAGGATCGCACCCAAGCTGCCGGAGGAACAGACCCGCGTGCCGGTTCCGGGCTGGGTCACGCGCCTGCAAGCGGCCTATTCGCCCAACATGCTGATGGGCCTCGCCAAGTCGCTGTTCTCGCCGACGCGGGCCCGCGCGATCGAGACCGAGGCCGGCAGGCGGCTGGACTATCGCGCGCTGGCGGGGAATTTCGCGACCGCCCTGGTGCCGCTTGTGTTGACGGTGCTCACGCTCTGGGGCGGCTGGTGGTACGTCGTGATCCACCAGCAGGCGCGGGAAGCCCCCGAGGCCGCGGGCCTGCAGCAGCTCGGCGGCGCAGCGAGCACGGCGCCCGCGACCGCGGCCGAACTGGGCCCCTCGGCCACCTTCTATGTCTGGTTCGCGATCATCGCCGCGCTGATGGCTATCGTGATGGTGCGGTACTACTGGAAGATGGACGCGGCGCGCTTCGTCGTGCTGAAGCTGCTGACCGCGTCGGTGATGCCGCTCGCCATCCTCACCGTGATCGTGCTGGGCGTCATCCTGTTCGGCATCACGACGGCCACCGAATCGGCCGCGGTCGGCGCCGCCGGCGCCTTCCTGCTGGCCTTCCAGGCGCGCACGCTCGACTGGAAGCGGACCAAGGAAGCGGTGTTCCTGACCGCCAAGACCACGGCGATGGTGTGCTGGCTGTTCGTCGGCTCGGCGCTGTTCTCGGCGGTGTTCGCCATCCTCGGCGGCCAGGGCCTGGTCGAACGCTGGGCGATGTCGCTCAATCTCACGCCGCTGCAGTTCATGCTGTTGTCGCAGGCAATCATCTTCATCCTCGGCTGGCCGCTCGAATGGACGGAGATCATCATCATCTTCGTGCCGATCTTCCTGCCGCTGCTCAAGCACTACGATATCGACCCCATCCTATGGGGCACCATGGTGTTCGTGAACCTGCAGGCGGCCTTCCTGTCGCCACCGGTGGCGATGTCGGCCTATTACCTCAAGGGCGTGGCGCCGCCCCATGTCACGCTCAACCAGATATTCGGCGGCATGATGCCCTACATGCTGATCGTGATCCTGTGCCTGGCCATCATGTACGCTTGGCCCGGCATGTCGCTGTGGCTGCCGAACTATCTCTACGGGAACTAAAACCGGAGGAGCGTGCCATGAAGGCGGAAGCTGACAAGGTCCTGAAGGACGCCGTCGCGCGGGGCGATGTGCCGGGCGTGGTCGCCGTGGCGACCGATTCCAGGGGCCAGACCTACGAGGGCGGCTTCGGCAAGCGCGTGCTGGGCGAAGCCGCCGACATGACGCCCGACACCGTGGCGTGGATCGCCTCGATGACCAAGGCGATCACGGGTGCTGCCGCCATGCAGCAGGTCGAGCGCGGCAAGCTCTCGCTCGATGCACCGGCCAAGGCTACGATCCCCTACCTCGGCGAAGTCGGCGTGCTGGAAGGCTTCGACGCGGCCGGCAGGCCCAGGACCCGCAAGCCCAAGCGCGACATCACGCTGCGCCACCTGCTCACCCACACCGCGGGCTTCTCCTACGAGATCTGGAACGCCGACATCGGCAAGTACCAGGAGGCGATGGGCGTGCCCGGCATCACCGGCTGCGAAAACAAGGCGCTGACCACGCCGCTGCTGTTCGATCCCGGCGACCGCTGGGACTACGGCATCAACATCGACTGGGCCGGCAAGATGGTCGAGGCGGCGAGCGGCAAGACGCTCGGCCAGTATTTCCGCGACGAGCTGCTGGGGCCGCTCGGCATGGACAGCACGGGCTTCTTCATCACGCCGACGATGCGCGAGCGCCTGGCGAAGATCCACCATCGCGGGCCCGACGGCACGCTGGCGCCGGACCTGGCACTCGAACTGCCGCAGCAGCCCGAGTTCGAGATGGGCGGCGGCGGTCTCTATTCGACGGCCGGCGACTATCTCAAGTTCGTGCGCATGATGCTGAACGAGGGCCGGTCGGATCGCGGCCGGGCCGTCTTGAAGCCCGAGACGGCAGCCCTGATGTCGAAGAACGCCATGGGCGCCACCAAGGTCACGCTGCTCAAGACCGTGGCGCCGCCGCTGTCGAACGACGCCGAATTCTTCCCCGGCATGGACAAGCAGTGGGGCCTCTCGTTCATGATCAACAATGCCCAGGCGCCGACCGGGCGCTCGGCCGGGGCGCTGGCCTGGGCCGGCCTCGCCAATACCTACTACTGGATCGACCAGAAGAAGGGCCTGGGCGGCGTCTACGTCACCCAGATCCTGCCCTTCGCCGATACCAAGGCGCTGCCGCTGTTCTACGATTTCGAGAAGGCGGTCTACGCCGGCTAGCGATCAGGCGAGCGCGAAAAGCTCGGCATCTTCGCGCACGCCGCGCAGGCGGTGGCGGCCGAGCGAGACCAGATGCACCCGGCTGCGGGTCGCCGCCGCCGCGAAGGCCTGGGAGACTAGGAGATTGTGCCCGAGTTCCTTGCACAGGATTTCGATGCGCGCCGCCTCGTTGACGGCCGGGCCGATCACCGTGAAGTCGAGCCGCGCATCGGTGCCGACATTGCCATATTGGACGGTGCCGACGTGGAGTGCGACGTCGAGGCCCGGCGTCGACTTGCCCGCCTTGGTGCGCTCGGTCGAGAGGATGTCCATCAGGTCGAGCGCCTCGCTGGCCGCGGCGAGGGCGGCGGCGCAGATCTCGCCGCGGCGGCGCTCGTCGGCATGCCCTTCGATGCGGAAGATCGCGAGCAATCCGTCGCCCAGGAACTTCAGGACCTCGCCGCCGTGCCGATTGACCGGCCGCACCATGCAGGCAAAGCAGGCGTCGAGCAGTGCGATCAGCTCGCGACCGGGCAAGGTGTCGGCGAACGGCGTGAAGCCGCGCAGGTCGGCATAGAACAGCACCGCCTCCACGCTCAGCGCTTCCCCGCGCAGCACCGTACCCGCGAGGACGCGCGCGGCGGGATCGGCCCCAAGATAGGTGGCAAGCAGTCCCTCGCCGACAGTGCGAAGCGTCGTCGCCTTGGCGGCCAGCGCGAACAGCGGTGTCACGAAGGCGAGCGTGGCAAGATCGGACTCGACATAGCCGCCCGGCCGGTCCGTGGAGAAGGAGCAGACCAGCCACAGTTCGCCGGCGCGCTCCGGCCCCGACGGTCCGCCGACGTGTGGCGCCAGTTCGCCAAAGGGAAAAACGCGCCCCAGCCAGTCGGTCATGCCGGCGGCGCGCAGCTCGGCGAACACCGGAAGTTCGTCCTCGGTCGGAGGCCGGACAAGATCGTGGCGCCGTTCAGAGATGCCGCCCCGCAGCATCGCGGCGAACGGGCTCTGGCGCACCACCTCCGCATCGATCTGGTCGTGCTGGAACTCGAAGTGCGTGCTGGGCCCGGTGGCGCGATCCCAGATCATGCTGCGCGCCCGGATCAGCGGATGCAGCGTATTGGTGCCGACGAAGATGCGTGCGACCGGCACGCCAGCCTGGTTCAGCCGGCGCGCGATGCCGTCGACCATCTCCTCGATCGGCAGGTTGCGCAGACCCGCATCGGCCAGCCAGGCCGCGATCTCGGAAGCGGTCGTCAACCTAGGCCTTCGTCCGATTGCTCGCGCGACAATTGCACTTGTCGATCTGGTGCAGTTCCACCATGTTGCCGCAGGGATCGTTCATGAAGACCTGCAGCGCGTCGGGACTGGTGAGGCCCTCGATCTGCCAGTACTTCATGCCCATGCGGTCGAGTTCCTTCTTGGTCGCGAGAATATCGGCCACCGCGAAGGCGACGTGCGGCCGGGTCGGATCCTCCCCCGGTCCCTTGGCGACGGGCGACGGCTGCTTGCCGCCGATCAGGTGCAATTGGCCGACCTCGCCGACGTTGATCCAGGCACCCGGAATGCCGGGAATGGTCGGACGGCTCTTGTC
>JAUXST010000199.1 GCA_030679805.1 Reyranella sp.
CCGCAAGATCCTCGGCCGCGACAAGGCATTCACCGAGCCGTGCGCCGAAACTCAGGATCGCGATCTTCGTGCCCTCGCGCAGGATGCGGCCCTTGCCGATCTCGAGTGGCGTGCCGCGCGCCGGCAGCTCGATGCCGACACCCTCGCCGCGCGGATAGCGGAAGGCCGAGGGGCGATCATCGATCTGCGCCGCCGTCGCCACCATATGCATCAGCTCGAGTTCGTCGGCCGCCGCCATGACGACGAAATTCGGCAGGCAGCCGAGATAGGCGACGTCGAACGAACCGGCATGCGTGGCACCGTCGGCGCCGACCAGGCCGGCGCGATCGATGGCGAAGCGCACCGGCAGGTTCTGGATGGCGACGTCGTGCACGACCTGGTCGTAGCCGCGCTGCAGGAAGGTCGAGTAGATCGCCGCGAACGGCTTGAAACCCTCGCAGGCAAGGCCTGCGGCGAAGGTGACGCCATGCTGCTCGGCGATGCCGACGTCGAAATGGCGCTTGGGGAAGCGCTCGGCGAACTTGTCGAGGCCGGTGCCCGACGGCATCGCCGCGGTGATCGCCACGATCTTCCTGTCGGCCTCGGCCTCGGCGATCAGCGCCTTGGAAAAGACGGCGGTGTATTGCGGCGCATTGGCCACCGGCTTGGACTGCTTGCCCGTCACCACGTCGAACTTCACGACGCCGTGGTACTTGTCGTCGCTCGCCTCGGCCGGTGGATAGCCCTTGCCCTTCTTGGTGACGACATGGACCAGGATCGGCTTGTCGAGTTGGCTGTCGCGCGCGTTCTTCAGGACGGGCAGCAGGTGTTCGAGATTGTGGCCATCGACCGGGCCCACGTAATAGAAGCCCAGTTCGTCGAACAAGGTGCCGCCGGCCACGAAGCCGCGCGCGAATTCCTCGGCGCGCCGCGCCGCCATCTCGAGCGGCTTGGGCAGCGATCCGGCGAAGGTGCGGCCGAGATTGCGCAGGGTGACGTAGGGCCGGCCCGAGAGCAGTCGCGACAGGTGCCCCGACAGGGCGCCGACCGGCGGTGCGATTGACATGTCGTTGTCGTTCAGCACCACGATCAGCCGGGAGCGTAGCGCGCCCGCGTTGTTCATGGCCTCGTAGGCCATGCCGGCGCTCATCGCACCGTCGCCGATCACGGCAATCACGTTGTTGGTGCCGCCCGCCAGGTCGCGCGCCACGGCCATGCCGAGGCCGGCCGAGATCGAGGTCGAGGAATGGGCGGCGCCAAACGGGTCGTATTCACTCTCAGCTCGGCGGGTGAAGCCCGAGAGGCCGCCCTCCTGACGCAAGGTGCGGATGCGGCTGCGGCGGCCGGTGACGATCTTGTGCGGATAGGCCTGGTGGCCGACGTCCCAGATCAGCCGGTCCCTGGGCGTGTCGAAGACATAGTGCAGGGCCACCGTCAGCTCGACCACGCCCAGCCCGGCGCCGAGATGGCCGCCGGTGACCGAGACGGCCGAAATCGTCTCCTGGCGCAGCTCGTCAGCGAGTTGGCGCAACTGGTCGGCGCGCAGCCGACGGATGTCGGACGGAACGTCGACGGTATCGAGAAGCGGCGTCAGGCTCTGGCCGGTCATGGCGACACTATACTCCCGTGCACCTGCCGGTGCCCCTCTTCATGTACGACGTGCGACAACGAAATCGGTTGCCTGCCTCAGCAGATCGGCGGCCTCGCCGAAGGACTCGAGATGCGCGGCGGCCTGTCGCGCCAGCAGGCCGGCCTGGGCGCGGGCCCGTTCCAGGCCCAGGATCGACACGAACGTGGCCTTGCCCACCGCGGCGTCCTTGCCCGGCGTCTTGCCCAGGTCCGCGGCGCTGCCTTCGACATCGAGCAGGTCGTCCGTGATCTGGAAGGCCAGCCCCAGGTCGTGCGCGTAGGCCGCGAGTGCTGCGCGCGAATGGTCGCCCGCCTTGCCAAGAGTTGCCCCCGCCGTACAGGAGAACGAGATGAGGGCGCCTGTCTTCAGCCGCTGCAGCCGGGTGATGGCGCCGATCGACCTCTCCTCGCTGCCCCGGACCTCGGCGAGCAGATCGAGCATCTGGCCACCCACCATGCCATGCGCGCCGGCCGCCCGCGCAAGTTCGGCGACCAAAGTCGCCCGCACCGCCGGATCGCCGTGCGTATCCTCGTGCGCGAGCACTTCGAAGGCCAGCGCCTGCAGGGCATCGCCCGCCAGGATCGCCGTCGCCTCATCGAACTGCTTGTGGCACGACGGCTTGCCGCGGCGCAGGTCGTCGTCGTCCATCGCCGGAAGGTCGTCGTGGATCAGCGAATAGGCGTGCACGAATTCCACGGCACTGGCGGTCCGAAGCGCCGAATGCGCGCCGACCTTGAACAGCGTGGCGCTGGCCAGGAGGAAGAAGGCCCGCAGGCGCTTGCCGCCGCCCAGGCTGGAATAGCGCATGGCCTCGAAGAGGCGCGCCTCGCCCTCGTCGCCGCTCGGCAGCAGACGATCCATGGTGTGTTCGACCGATTCGGCGGCGAAGGCCAACGCCAAATCGAATTGGCGGTGCGACGACAGCGGCATGTTGCGAAGGATCAGCCGAGGTCGGCAGGCTGGCTGCTGACCGATCCGTCGGCCGAGAAGACGATCTTCTCCACCTTCATCTTGGCCTCGGCGAGCTTCTGCTCGCAGTGCCGCTTGAGCAGCGCCCCGCGCTCGTAGGCTGAAATCGCCTCGTCGAGCTTCACCTGGCCGCGCTCGAGCTGCTGGACGATCGCTTCCAGCTCCTTCAGCGCGTCCTCGAACGACAACGCGGCAATATCCTTGGGCACGGTAGGTTCTTTGGCCAATTTTGCCTCTCAGAGGGTCAGGGAGATGGTAGCCGTCCCTACCGAAAGGTGCCAGCCGCGTCACCTAATCCTTGGTGAAAAATGACCGTTTCCGTGCGAAGAAACATGCTTTCACAACTGTGGATAGCGAATCACGCAACCGTGACATGGCGGCATTGCACGTTCGCAGGTCAAAACCCGGCGTCGCGCATTGCGGCACTCCCGGGGCAGTGGCAATTTCCGCCGTCGCCAAAATAAACGGCCATTCACTAGGAGAGAACGCCATGGGTAATGTAAGTCATCTCGTCACGCGAACCGCGGCCTTCCAGAGTTCCGTGGAGCAGGGTCTCACCGACGGAACCAGTGGCAAGGACCGGCAATTCGTGACGGCGCTGGCCCGTGGTCTCGACATTCTGCGCGCCTTCCACGCCGGCGAAGGCATGCTGGGCAACCAGGAAATCGCCCACCGCACCGGCCTGCCCAAGCCGACCGTGGCCCGCCTCACCCACACGCTGACCGAATTGGGCTACCTCAACTACATCCGCCGCTTCCGCAAATACGAGCTGGGCGCCTCGGTGCTGGCGCTGGGCTATGCCGCGATCTCCAGCATGGACGTCCGCCGCGCCAGCCGCGCGCCGCTCGAGCAGCTTGCCCATGCCCTCAACGCCTCGACGGCGCTGGGCGGTCGCGACCGCCACTCGATGATCTATCTCGAAGCCTGCCGCGGCCCCTCGGTCGTGGCGATCACCCACGATGTCGGCACGCGCGTGCCGATGGCCAGCACGGCGATGGGCCGCGCCTATCTGTTCTCGCTGACCGACGCCGAGCGCAACAAGCAGATCGACGCGATCCGCCGCCGCTGGCGCGACGACTGGACCAAGGTCAAGGCCGGCATCGACCGCTCGTTCAAGGAACTGGCCGACCACGGCTTCTGCGTCACCTGGGGCGAATGGCTGCCCGAACTCTGCGGCGTCGGCGCCCCGCTGCGCAACTCCGACGGCACCGCCGCCTATGCGATCAACGCCTCGGCGCCGATCTACCAGATCAGCCGCGACCGGCTCGAAGCCGACTGGGGCCCGCGCCTGGTCAAGGTCGCACGCGACATCCGCACCGGCATGGCGGCCCAGCCGTCCGTGGCGCCGGCCGCCGCCACCGTGGCCCGTCCCGTCACCAACGGCCACAGCAATGGCAGCAATGGCGGCAACGGCCACCGGCCGCCGCTCGCGGCGATGGCGCGCCGCTAGCAGGCAATCGCGCGCCCAAGAAACCGTCTCGCAAGAAACCGTCATGGCGATCCAACGACCGGCCGACGCTCGGCCGGTCGCTCCTTATGAGTTCCGCGGCTTCAACGGCCTGATCGGCCATGAAGTCGTGGCCTGGCGTCCGGGCTTCGCCGAGATGCGCCTGAAGGTGCGGCCCGAGCTGTGCAACGCCAACGGCCTGCTGCATGGCGGCGTGCTGATGACGCTGCTCGATTCGGCCAGCGGCTTTGCCTGCACCTTCAACGACACGGCAACCGCGCGGCGGCTCTCGGTGACGCTCGCCTTCACCACGCAGTTCATCAAGGCGGCGCGCGACGGCGACATGCTCACCATCCTGGGCGCATGGCGGCCCTCGACCAGCCAGAGCACCTTCGCCGCCGAAACCGAGATCTACGACCAGACCGGCGCCCTGCTCGCGACCGGCGCCGGCACCTTCCGCTATCTCAAGGGTGAACGCGCCGACGGCACCCTCACCTTCGTCGACCGGAAGGCGGCAGAGTAGTCTCAGCCGGCCGGTGGTTTGTTCACCGCCAATTGCGCCTCGAAGGCGCGCTTGTAGGCGGGCCGCGCTTCGCCGCGGGCCACATAGGCACAGAGGTTCGGATATTCGTCGAGGATGCCCGATGACTTCAGCCTGAGCAGCACCGACACCATCATCAGGTCGCCCGCGCTGAAGGCACCGTCGAGCCAGTCGGCATCGCCCAGGCGACGGGAAAGTTGGACCAGCCGGTTACGGACGCGATCCTCGACCAGAGGCAGGCGCTCTTTGCTCCAGGGCTTGTCGCCTTCAAAAATCCTGGCGGTTGCGAGCTCGAGGATCGGCGGCTCCACCGTGTTGAGCGCGGCAAACATCCAGGTGATCGCGCGCGCCCGCGCATTCGCGTCGCCATCGGCTGGGGGCGGCAGCAGGCCCGCATGGCGCTCGGCGATATGGAACACGATCGACCCTGTCTCGAACAGGGCGAGATCGCCTTCCTCGTAGGTCGGAATCTGGCCGAAAGGATGAAGCGCCAGATGCTGGGGTTCCTTCATCGCCCGGAACGATACAAGGCGAACCTCGTAGGGTTGGCCCACTTCCTCGAGCGCCCAGCGAACGCGCGTATCGCGCGCCAGTCCCTTGCCGCCATCGGGTGACCGTTCCAAAGGCGGTTATGGTGATGGCCATCGTGAGGCTCCTTCTAGGGCGCCGCCGAACCCAGCCGGTAGCGGAGCCAGATTGCGCCGCCATCGAGCACCTCGTGACTCGTAAGCGTCATGCTTTCGATCGGCGCGGGCCCGAGATCGACGTCGCCGGAATTGAAGACGGTGGGTGCGCCCGAGCTGCCGTCGATCGCGGCGGTTATGACGATGCTCAACTCGTCGATCAGGCCGGCGCGCAACAGCGCACCGTTGGCCCCGCCGCCGCCCTCCACCATGAGGCGTTCGATGCCGAGCTCTCGATTGAGCGTTTCGAGCGCGTCGGCGAGATCGATCTCGGTGGCGCCGGCGAAGATGTAGGAGACACCATCGGCGCGCAGGCCCGCCAGATGACGGTCGGGCACCGCTTCCGTCAGGATGACCAGGATCGGATCGCCGCCGATATCCTTTCGCGCCCACACCGCCTTGCCTTTGCCGTCGAGAAAGATGCCCCACGCCTTGGCGTCGCGGCGCGCGAACCAGTTTTCGCGCGGCAGGACCTGGTCGGTGGGCGGGTACTGCGGCGCCGCGCCCTTGGCGAATTCCTGCGCCGTGACCCGGCCGCAGAGCCACGACCCGCCGCCCCCATGTTCAGCGACAAGCTGATCGTGCAGACGCTCGAACAGGTTGGGCACGACATTGGCTCTGGGCCGCCAGCGGCTGCCCCAGATCCGCCCGTCGACGCTCGTGACCATATGGCAAATGACATAGGGCTTCATGCGCGGCAGCTTAGCCGAAACCGAACAGTGGGGAAGCGTCAGCCACGCCGTGCCGCCTCGATCTTGGCGACGTCGATCTTCTTCATGTCCATCATCGCCTCGAACGCGCGCCTGGCTTCCTCGCCGCCGGCCGCCATCGCCTCGGTCAGCACGCGCGGCGTGATCTGCCAGTTGACGCCCCACTTGTCCTTGCACCAGCCGCACGCGCTCTCCTGGCCGCCGTTGCCGACGATGGCGTTCCAGTAGCGGTCGGTCTCGGCCTGATCGTCGGTGGCGATCTGGAACGAGAAGGCCTCGCTCTGCTTGAACCCGGGGCCGCCGTTGAGGCCGATGCAAGCGACGCCGGCCACCGTGAAGTCGACCACCAGCACGTCGCCCTTCTTGCCGGAGGGAAAGTCGCTGGGCGCACGGTGGACGGCACCCACCGCGCTGTCGGGAAAGGTCTTGGCGTAGAAGCGGGCCGCCGCCTCGGCGTCCTTGTCGTACCAGACGCAGATCGTGTTCTTTGCGATTGCCATGACGTGTCCTTTCGATTCAGGCGAGCAGCGCGTAGAGATAGGTTTCCTGCTTCGCGGGATCGCTCGGGGTCGGGCCGTAGACCTCCCAGTTGATGCCCGCGGGTCTCAGCTTCTCGGCCTGGCACCAGTCGAACAGCGTCTGCCAGGCAGCGCCCATGCCGTCGAACGGCCCCACCATCACGGAATGAACGGCGCGCCCCGCCGGCAGTTCCGACGGCACGATCTCGCCGCGCGCCTCGATGCGACGGGCCACGATCGTGCCCATCTCCATGTCGAGCGCGCCGGTGTCGAGCGACGGCAGGCCGGCATCGATCTTGGCCCGCGCCGCGCGCTGGGCCTGCGGGATCTCGGCGAACGGCACCTTGGCCTTCACCACGGCCGTCGGCTGGCGCTCGACCGTCACGATGCTGCAAGTCGAT
>JAUXST010000200.1 GCA_030679805.1 Reyranella sp.
AGCTTGAGTGTGCCGGCGCGCACATGCGGCACCATGTTGGCCAGGCTGGAGACGGAAAGATCGGTGACGCCGGCGAGGGCGTCTTGGAACAGTGGCCCGCCGCCCTTATAGGGGATGGTGTTCACCTCGAAGCCGTTGTCCTTCTGCATGGCTGCGAACAGGACCTGGGCCAAGCTGGCGGCGAGCACGGCGACGCTGATCTTGCCGGGCTGCGCCTTGGCCGCTTTCACCGCTTCGGCGAAGTTGTTGTAGGGCCGCGATGGATGGGCCGCGATGCCCTGGGCGCTGCGGCCGATCTGCATGACCGGCATCAGTTCGCCGTCCTTGTAGGGCAGCGCCGGCGTCCAGATCGAATTCAGAATGTGGCTGTCGAACACGATCAACCAGGTGTTTCCGTCCGGTGGCGACTTGGCCGCGATCGAGGCGCCGACCACGCCGGTGCCGCCCGGCTTGTTGTCGACCACGACGTTCCAGCCGTTGAGTTCGATCAACTTGGCCTGGATGATCCGCGCGATCGGATCGGTCGATCCGCCCGGCGGGAACGGCACGATGAACTTGATCGGGCCTTTCGGCCAGTCCGCCTGGGCATTGACGACGGCGGGCGCGCCGAAAGCTGCAGCGGCGGCACCGGCCAGCACGGAACGGCGGCGGAGAATAGTCATCATAGCCTCCCAAGGGGTGTATTTGTCGGCGGCGAGCCTAAGCATGGACAGGCGACGCGCAAGTGCCTATTTACCCGTTATGTCACTGATCAAAGGCGAAACTGGCGAGTGGGAAATCGTGCTCGGGCTGGAAGTCCATGCCCAGGTCATCTCCGATGCCAAGCTCTTCTCCGGCGCCCCGACGACGTTCGGCGCCGACCCCAACACCCAGGTGTCGCTGGTCGATGCCGCCATGCCCGGCATGCTGCCCGTGATCAACGAGCACTGCGTCGAGCAGGCCGTGCGCACCGGCCTCGGCCTCAATGCCCGGATCAACCTGCGCTCGGTGTTCGACCGCAAGAACTATTTCTATGCCGACCTGCCGGCCGGCTACCAGATCTCGCAGTACAAGGATCCGATCGTGGGCGAGGGCGCGGTCGAGATCGACCTGGCCGACGGCGCGACCAAGACCATCGGGATCGAGCGGCTGCATCTCGAGCAGGATGCCGGCAAGAGCCTGCACGACCAGCATCCCAGCCAGACCTATGTCGACCTCAACAGGTCGGGCGTGGCGCTGATGGAGATCGTCAGCCGGCCCGACATGCGCAATGCCGACGAGGCGGCGGCCTACCTCACTAAGCTGCGCTCGATCGTCCGCTATCTCGGCACCTGCGACGGCAACATGGACGAGGGCTCCATGCGTTGCGACGTCAATGTCTCGGTACGCAAGCCCGGCGCCGACCTCGGGACGCGCTGTGAGATCAAGAACGTGAACTCGATCCGCTACGTCAAACAGGCGATCGAGTACGAGGCGCGCCGCCAGGTCGAGATCATCGAAGGCGGCGGCAAGATCGTGCAGGAGACGCGGCTGTTCGATCCCGGCCGCGGCGAGACGCGCTCGATGCGCTCCAAGGAAGACGCGCACGATTATCGCTACTTCCCCGATCCCGACCTTCTGCCCCTGGTCTTTACCCAGGACTATGTCGACAAGATCCGCACCAGCCTGCCGGAACTCCCCGATGCGCGGAAAGCGCGCTTCATCAAGGAATACGGTTTGACGCCCTACGATGCGGGCGTGCTGGTCCTTGAGAAGGAGACGGCGGCGTTCTTCGATACGGTGGCCAAGGGCCGCGACGCGAAGGAAGCCGTGAAGCTGGTGACGGGCGATTTCTTCGCCATGCTGAACCGTCGTGGCGCCACGATCGCGGAATCGCCCATCAAAGCGGAGCATCTCGGCAAGCTGCTCGACCTGCAGGCCGACGGCACGATCTCGGGCCGCATCGCCAAGGACCTCTTCATCGCCATGGAAGAGACCGGCAAGGACCCGGCCGTGCTTGTCGAGGAACGCGGTCTGAAGCAGGTGACCGACACCGGCGCCATCGAGGCCGCCATCAAGGCGGTGATCGACGCCAACCCGGGGCAGGTCATGGCCTACAAGGCCAAGCCCACCCTGATGGGCTGGTTCGTCGGCCAGGTGATGAAGTCGAC
>JAUXST010000201.1 GCA_030679805.1 Reyranella sp.
ACCGAGACCCAGCTCTACGTCGCGATGCTCGCACCACTGATCGGAGAAGGGCAAGCTAATGGCGCGGTCACAGTCGGCCGCCGCGTCATGTCGTGGAAGGACTCGCCACTGTTTGCTGCGCGTGATCAGGGCAGTCCCCCGGTCATGCCGCCTTCGCCCCGAATACCATCGGCCCGGTCGTCCGCCAGCGGTCTCGTTACCGGCGTGCATGCACTGGCGCCTCAAGCTGACGGACTGTTTGTGCGCCGCTGGAACGCGAAGCCGCTGCCGTGAGGTGAAGCGCCGACGATCGTATGCTTTCGATTATTCCGGCGAAGGTGCTCATGAGGTTTGTCAGTCAGAAGTCCCGAAGTCATGGACGGCAAGATAAAGCGGGTTGCCCCGCTGCAGGCGCCATGCGCCTGAAAGCCTGTCTGCACGTTGCTTCTTGAGCAGCTCGCGGCAGCTTGTTGCGATGTGCGGGCGGCTCTTGAATCGATTTATCGTTTGCATTCAACGCTCCGAGCGCCGTCGCTCGAAGGCATAACCTCCCGCCGCTACGCTGGAACGGCCTTTTCTACGCCACGCGACGACGCGTGCTTTCTGTCACTTGCAGGCCTTCGCTCGACTTCCAATCGTCATGCCATGGCACGCGATGACGACGATTTCCGACTCCGGCCCGGCAAGATCCGGGATCGTGGCAGTGCGCGGACTGGCGGACGCCGCGTCGGCGGCGTGCGCGCCCGCCCGCCCACCTTTGCAGGGCAGGTTCAACAGGCCATCCGGCGGGCCGGCGGCGATCCGTCCCGATTGAACGGGGCCGGGAAGGGACGCGGCCGGTTCAATGCGCGGGGGCGCGGCGCGCCGGTGGCGGCGGCGCTGAGAAGCCGGAGCGCCTGGAGCCGGCACGGTGGCGTCCGCACGCGGTCGCGGCGGGTCGCGGTCAAGGCCCGCGTCGTGAAGCTCAATCCGCAGCGCGGTGCTGCCCGGGGACGGCAGTTCGTCAGCGCCAAGGCGGTCGACGCCCACCTACGCTATCTCCAGCGCGACGGCGTGACGAAAGACGGGGAGAAGGGGCAGGTCTATTCAGCGAACCGAGATGTCGAGGACGGCCGTGCGTTCGTCGAACGCGGCCGCGAGGACCGTCACCAGTTTCGCTTCATCGTGTCGGCCGAGGACGGTGCCGATCTCTCCGATCCCCGCGCGACCACCCGCGATCTGATGAAGCAGATGGAGGCCGACCTCGGCACCAGGCTCGACTGGATCGCGGTCGATCATCACAACACCGGCCATCCCCACACCCACATCATCGTCCGGGGCATGACCGACGACGGTAAGGCCCTCAACATCGCCGGCGACTACATCGCCTATGGAATCCGGGAGCGGGCGAGCGAGGTGGTGACCCGGGAGCTTGGCCGCCAGACCGAGCAGGAGGTATCCCGCAGCCTGGAGCAGGAGGTCGAAGCCGACCGCTTCACCCGGCTCGACCGCATGCTGATCGCCGAACAGCGGAGCCGCAACGAGTTCGCCGACCTGCGGCCGGACCGGGACATACTCGATAGTCTGCGGCAGAACCGGGCGTTGCTGATCCAGCGGGCGCGCAAGCTGGAACGCATGGGCTTGGCCACCGAGGTAGACCCCGGACGCTGGACCGTGTCGCCCAGGGCCGAACCCGCCTTGCGGGAATTGGGCGAGCGCGGCGACATCATCAAGGCGATGCACCGGGCCTTGGACCGGGAAGGGATGGCCGACGCCCGTTCTATCGCGGGCTATGTCCTTCACCGGGAGAAGATGACCGAGCCGATCGTTGGCCGGGTGCTCGACAAGGGGCTGGGCGGCGACGAGATGGGTGAGCGGGTGCGGCTGGTGATCGACGGCGTCGACGGGCGTGTCCATCACCTCGAGATGGAACCGGTCCGAGCCGAGGATGTTCAGCGGGGCATGATCATGGCGGCGGGTTCCGGCCAGGCCGGACCGCGCGCCTCGGACCGCAACATCCTGGCGATTGCCGGCAAGGAGGGCATCTATCGGCCGGCCAGGCATCTGGAGCAGGCCGT
>JAUXST010000204.1 GCA_030679805.1 Reyranella sp.
CGCCCGCACTTCGTAGGTCTCGGGATCGACTTCGATCTTGGGGCAGAGCGAATTATGCACCATGTCCTTCTTGCCGATCTTGCGCGTGCCCTTGACCGCCAGCAGCGATCGCGAGAGCCCCCATTTCTTCGCGACGCCCTTGGCGATGGCGGCCTGTGAGACGAACAGCGCCGGGCTCATGACCAAGCTGCGGCCAAAGGCGCCGAACATCGGCCGATAGTGCACCGGCTGCGGGGTCGGGATCGAGGCGTTGGGATCGCCCATGGGCGCGGCCACGATCGAACCGCCGATCAGCACCATGTCGGGCTTGGCACCGAAGAAGGCCGGCGCCCACATGACGAGATCGGCGCGCTTGCCGACTTCGACCGAGCCGACATGTTTGGCGATGCCATGGGTAATGGCAGGATTGATCGTGTACTTGGCGACGTAGCGTTTTACGCGGACGTTGTCGTTGTCGCCTTTCTCCTCCTTCAGCCGCCCGCGCTGCTTCTTCATCTTGTCGGCGGTTTGCCAGGTGCGGATCACGACTTCGCCGACCCGGCCCATCGCCTGACTATCGGACGACATCATCGAGAAGGCGCCGAGGTCGTGCAGGATGTCTTCGGCTGCGATGGTCTCGCGGCGGATGCGGCTTTCAGCGAAGGCCACGTCCTCCGGGATGCGTGCGTCGAGATGATGGCAGACCATCAGCATGTCGAGATGCTCGTCCACGGTATTCACCGTGTAGGGCATGGTGGGATTGGTCGAACTCGGCAGCACGTTCTTCTCGCCGCACAAGCGAATGATGTCGGGCGCATGGCCGCCACCGGCGCCCTCGGTGTGGAAGGTGGCGATGGCACGGCCCTTGAAGGCCGCCCGCGTCGTCTCGACGAAGCCCGATTCGTTCAGGGTGTCGGTGTGGATCGCCACCTGCACGTCGAAGCGGTCGGCCACGGTGAGGCAATTGTCGATCGCGGCCGGTGTGGTGCCCCAGTCTTCATGCAGCTTCAGCCCGCAGGCCCCGCCCTCGATCTGCTCTTTGAGGCCGGCCGGCTTGCTGGTGTTGCCCTTGCCGAAGAAGCCGAGGTTCATCGGCAGACCCTCCGCCGCCTGCAGCATGCGGCCCATGTGCCAGGGCCCGGGCGTCACCGTGGTGGCGAGCGTGCCGTGGGCCGGGCCGGTGCCGCCGCCCATCATCGTGGTGACGCCACTATAGAGCGCGTCGTCGATCTGCTGCGGGGCGATGAAATGGATATGGCAGTCGATGCCGCCCGCCGTGATGATCTTGCCCTCGCCCGCGATCGCCTCGGTGCCGGGACCGATGATGATGTCGACGCCGGGCTGGACGTCGGGATTGCCAGCCTTGCCGATGCCGACGATGAGCCCGCCCTTGAGGCCGATGTCGGCCTTCACGATGCCCCAATGATCGACGATCAGCGCGTTGGTGATGACGGTATCGACGGCGCCCTGGGCGCGCGTGCGTTGGCTCTGACCCATGCCGTCGCGGATCACCTTGCCGCCGCCGAACTTCACCTCTTCGCCATAGGTCGTGTGGTCCTTCTCGACCTCGACGAAGAGGTCGGTGTCGGCCAGCCGCACCCGGTCGCCCGTGGTCGGGCCAAACATGCCGGCATAGGCCGAGCGCGAGATGCGCGTCGCGCCCTCGTTGGACGGGCCGACCTTGGCGATCGGCCCGAGCTTGCCCGAGACCCTGGCCTGGAAGCCGTGGCTCTCGCGCCCGCCCATGTAGGGCGTGAGCCGCACCGTGCGCGACTGGCCGGGCTCGAAGCGCACGGCGGTGCCGGCGGCAATGTCGAGCCGCATGCCCTTGGCACGCTTGCGGTCGAACCTGAGCGCGTCGTTGGTCTCGAAGAAATGATAGTGGCTGCCGACCTGGATCGGGCGGTCGCCGGTGTTGGCGACCTCGACGGTGATCGGATTGCGTCCCTTGTTCAGCTCCAGCTCGCCCGGAGCGGTGAAGATCTCA
>JAUXST010000208.1 GCA_030679805.1 Reyranella sp.
TTCGACTCCCTGGTCGATGCCATCAGCAATTCGGTCACCGAGAAGCTCAGGGCAGAGGGCGTTCCCGCCGCAGCACCCCCTGCCACAGCACCTCCCGGCGCGGCCCCGGCGGCGGCGCCAAAGTCCTCCAAGGCCCCACCACCGCCCAAGATCATCAAGACTCCGGTGAAGGAGGGCCCCGACGAGTTCGCCGTGTTCTTCCAGCGCGCCGGCCAGGTCGTGCTGGCGCTGCCGGTGCTCGGCCGTCATCTCGCCGCCATTCCCAGCCTGCTTGACCAGCGGGCGGAAGGCGGCGCCGGGGCAGGTCGCCTGCTGCTGCTGCTCGCGCTCGTGTCCATCGTGGCCTTTGCCGCCGAATCCATCCTGCGCCGGATCCTGAGCCTGCCGCGGTCGCGGCTGGCAGCCGGCGCCGGCCCGGAGCAGGGGCTGCGCTCGATGGCCCATCTCGTTCTGCTGGCGGTGCTGGACGGACTAGGCGTTCTCGTCGTCTACGTGATCTGCCATGCCGCCGTCGGCCTCTGGTTCACCGGCGCCACGCCCCAGGACAAGGTGGCCGCCGCGGTGCTGCAGGGCATCTTCAGCTGGCGGCTGTACGTGTTGCTGTTCCGCATCGTTCTGCAGCCCGACATGCCGAGCGCACGGCTGTGCGACGTGCGCGATGAGGACGCCCGCGGCATGTACATCCGGATCTCCGCGGTCATGCTGCTGATCATCCTCGCACGCATCCTGGGTCTGATCCTGATTGCCATGGGCACGCCGATCCAGGCCCTGGGCGCCTATCAGGTCGTGGGCGTGTTGATCTACCTGACCGGGTTCCTCTGGTTGGCCATCGGCTCGAGGGAAGCCGCGCGGCAGTGGTTCGGCGGTCTCGGCAAGCTTGCCCCGATCATCGGTCGCCTCGGCAACAACTGGGTGCCGGTGGCGACGACGTTCTTCGTGGCGCTGGGCCTCACCCAGATCTACGGCGCGGTCTCCGGCCGCGTCCATGTCGGCAAAGCGATGGTGCTCACCCTCGTGCTCGTCGTCGGCGTGCTGATGTTCGAGACGCTGATGCAGGCCTTCGTGCGGCGGCTCGATTCGCAGCTCAAGGGCCACACGCCCGCCAGCGACATGCCCAAGCTGCCCGACGTGGTGGCCCGCTGCATCCGCGTGGCCGTGCTGATCAGTGTCACCTTGACGATTGCGGAAACGTGGGTTGTCCAGGTGTTCGAGCTGGCCAACGAGAACGAATGGGACCAGATCACCCAATCGTCGCGCACCGCCGGCATCACGCTGTTCCTGGCCTACGTGCTGTGGGAGCTGTTCAAGTACGCCACCGATCCCTACGTGGAGCGCAAGAACAAGAGCGCCGCCGAGGCGATCGCCGACGGCGACGCCGCCAGCACTCCGGCGTCGCGCATCAGTACGATGATGCCGTTGCTGCGCGCGGCAACCGCGGTCCTGATCACCATCATCGCCGTCATGATCGCCCTCGAGTCGTTCGGCGTGAACATCACGCCGCTGATCGCCGGTGCCTCCGTCTTCGGCATCGCGATCTCCTTCGGCAGCCAGACGCTGGTCAAGGACATCGTCTCGGGCATCTTCTATCTGTCCGACGATGCCTTCCGCGTCGGCGAATACATCGACTGCGGCAAGGCCAAGGGCACGGTGGAGGGCTTCACGCTCCGCTCGATCAAGCTCAGGCATCAGAACGGCCAGGTTCACACCATCCCGTTCGGCCAGCTCGGCCAGATCACCAACTTCAGCCGCGACTGGATCACGGTGAAGTTCAATCTGCGCTTCGCCCGCGACACCGACATCGAGAAGCTGCGCAAGGCGGCGAAGAAGATCGGCGCCGAGATCGCCGAGATGCCTGCCTTCAAGGCCGACCTCCTGGCGCCCTTCAAGATGCAGGGCGTGGCCGATATCGCCGACAATGCGTTGCTGGTTCGCTTCAAGTTCACCGCCAAGCCCGGCAATCCCGCCGCCATCCAGCGCGAGGCGGTCAAGCGCATGTTCAAGGTCTTCCCCGAAGAGGGCATCGAGTTCGCCAAAGAAGGCGCGGCGGTGGTTCTGCACACCACGACCGCGACGGTGGATGCCCCCTCGGCGGGAGCCGTTCAGAACGACCCGGGGACCCCGCCGGCGGTACCGGCACAGGCCGCGGCGAGCTGACGCGACCGGCGCGGTGTCACACCCAAAGGTGTCACACCAAGTTGAGACAAATGTTGTGCCACAGGTTGCGCGCCCACCTGTGACATCGTCGGGAATCTGACCCTGCGGCCCCACCTCGGGCG
>JAUXST010000213.1 GCA_030679805.1 Reyranella sp.
GTCGACGTCTTCACCGACCGCCAGTTCGGCGGCAATCCGCTGGCTGTCATCACCAACGCCCAGGGCCTCTCGACCGAGCGCATGCAGGCGATCGCGGCCGAATTCAACCTGGCCGAGACGACCTTCGTCCTGCCGCCCAAGGACCCCGCCCACACCGCCGAGGTCCGCATCTTCACACCCAAGGCCGAGATGCCTTTCGCCGGCCATCCCAACGTTGGGACGGCCTTCGTGCTGGCCCGTGCCGGCGAGAGCTACGGCCGGCCGGTTTCCGGCGACCGGCTGGTGTTCGAGGAGAAGGCGGGCCTGGTGAACATGGAACTCACGCGCGAGGGCGGGGTTGTCGTGGCGACCCGCCTCGCAGCACCCGTGCCGCTCAGCATCGGCGAGGAGATCTCGCCCGAAACGGTGGCCGCCGCCTGCTCCCTGCAGCCCAGTGACATCAAGCTCGACGCCCATCGCCCCTGCGTAGCGTCGTGCGGCATTCCCCTGCTGTTCGCCGAACTGACGTCGCGTGCCGTGTTGAAATCCGCAGCACCTCGGCCAGAAGTGTTCGCCTGCGAACTGCCGCGCGACCGCGTGGTCGGCATCCATCTCTACGTGCAGGCGAAGCAAAACGACATCGACATCCAGAGCCGGATGTTCGCGCCGGAGCACGGCATTCCAGAGGATCCCGCGACCGGCGGCGCCAACGTGGCGCTGATCGGCCTGCTGGCGCATTTGAGGCCCGAGCCGGACCTCACGCTCGACAAGACCATCGGCCAGGGCTTCGACATGGGTCGCCCGAGCATCCTGCAGGCAGCGTCGGAGAAGAAGGCCGGCAAGGTCGTTGCGACCTACATCGGCGGTCGGTGCATGCCGATGATGAGCGGTGTCATCGATCTCGGCTGACGCCCAGCGGCAACGCGGTGCCCTGCTTCACCGGACGCAGCGCGAAGGAGCTTCGAATCTGGGCGATGCCTGCGATCTTGGTGAAGTCCATGACGAAGCGCTCATAAGCCTCGAGGTCGGGCACGACGATGCGCAGCAGGTAGTCGCTGTCGCCGGTCATCAGGTAGCACTCCATCACCTCGGGCCGCTCGGCGGCGGCGCGCTCGAAATCCTTCAGCGCCTTCTCGACCTGGGTGGAGAGCGACACGCTCATGAAGACGTTGACCGAGAGGCCGATCGACTTGGCGTCGAGCTGGGCGGCATAGCCCTTGATGACGCCCGCCTCCTCCAGCGCCTTGACCCGCCGCCAGCACGGCGAGGAGGAGAGGCCGACCTGTTCGGCGAGGTCGGCGTTACTGAGGCGGCCGTCGTGCTGCAGCCGTTCGAGAATGCGCCGGTCGATGGCATCCAGGGAGATCATTGCGTGATATGCCACAATTTAGGGTAAATCTACCCTATACAGCCTGTTTGGAGACCCAAACGCAAGGACCTTCCAACCGCCTAGGCGTATGCCCATGGCCATGACCACCCTCGCCCCCGTCCAGCGTCTGAAGCTGCTCCGCGAGTTGGAGCGCAAGGTTCTGTGGCTGTCCGCCTGGACCATCCATCACGCCAATCACCTTCGGCCCAACCGCGACGGGCTGAAGGTCGGCGGCCACCAGGCGTCGTGCGCGTCGCTGGCGACGGTGATGACGGCGCTCTATTTTTCGGTGCTCCGGCCCGAAGACAGAGTGGCGGTGAAGCCGCACGCCTCGCCGGTGTTCCACGCCATTCAATATCTGTTCGGCCACCAGACGCAGGACAAGCTCGAGCGTTTCCGCAGCCTGGGCGGCGCGCAGTCCTATCCCTCGCGCACCAAGGATGTCGACGACGTCGATTTCTCGACCGGCTCAGTGGGCCTCGGCGTCGCCATGACGCTCTTCTCCTCGATCGTGCAGGACTATGTCCGGCTGAAGAACCTTGGTGACGGCACCCGTCCAACCGGCCGCATGGTCGCCTTGGTGGGCGACGCCGAACTCGACGAGGGCAATATCTTCGAGGCGCTACTCGAAGGCTGGAAGCACGACGTGCGGAATCTCTGGTGGGTGATCGATTATAACCGCCAGAGCCTCGACGGCGTGGTGAACGATCGCCTGTTCGGTCGCGTCGCCGAGATGTTCGAGCTGGTCGGCTGGCGCGTGATCACGCTGAAGTACGGCAAACTCTTGGAAACGGCGTTCGCCCTGCCCGACGGCGAGCAGCTCAGGCAATGGATCGACGCCTGCCCCAACTCGCTCTATTCGGCGCTGGTGTTCAAGGGCGGCGCCGGCTGGCGCGAGGCGCTGACGCGCGACCTCAACCAGTATCCCGGCATCCGGCGCATCGTGGAACAGCACGACGATGCGGCGCTCCACCGCCTGATGACCAACCTCGCCGGCAACGACATGCAGGCCGTGCTCGACGCCTTCGAGGGCGTGACCGACGACCGGCCGACCTGCTTCATCGCCTACACCATCAAGGGCCAAGGCCTGCCCTTCGCCGGCCACAAGGACAACCATTCCGGCCTGATGACGCTCGATCAGATGGCGAGCTTCAAGAAGGGCATGGGCGTTGGAGACGGCCTGGAATGGGACAAGTTCGCCGGCCTCGATGTGATGGCGCCCGAGTTGCAGGCCTTCCTCGATGCCGCGCCGTTCAACGCCGAAGGCCGCCGCCGCACGGAGGCGCCCGTCGTGGCGATCCCGGCGGCGCTGCCGCGGCCGACCGACAAGAAGTCGAGCACGCAGGAGGGTTTTGGCAAGATCCTAAATGCGATCGCGGCCGAGGACAGCGAGCTCAGCCGCAGGATCGTCACCACCTCGCCCGACGTCACGGTCTCGACCAACTTAGGCGCCTGGGTGAACCGCCGTGGCCTGTGGGCGCATACGGAAGCCGAGGACGTGTTCCGCGAACTGAAAGTCGTGTCGGCCCAGCTCTGGCGCAAGACGCCGCGCGGCCAGCACATCGAGCTGG
>JAUXST010000214.1 GCA_030679805.1 Reyranella sp.
CCCGCCAGCTCGCCGCCCAGATCGTAGCCGCCGGCGCCGGCGTGGGTGTCGAGGACAAAGAGCTTCTTGTCCTTGGACAACAGCAGCCGCAGCAGCTCGCAGAGCGCCGTGTGCTTCAGGACGTCGGCGAAATTGCCAGCGTGATAACCGTGGCGGTAGTTCATATGCCGCCTATAGCATCACTGATGGATTTGGGGGCACGGTATGTGCTTCAACCATCGGGAAAGAACCGGAGATCGCATGGCCACGTACGAACTGAACTCGTCCCCCGAAACCTGCCATTGGGGCTATTTCGACAGCCAGCTCAAGCCGCAGCTTCGCGTCAAGTCGGGCGACGTCGCCACCATCCATTGCGTGTCAGGCGCCGCCGAGATCCTGCCCGAGCCGCCGATGAACGTGCTGCCCGAGCATCGCGAGATCCTGAAGACGCTGAAGCCGCATCTCGGCCGCCACATCCTGACCGGGCCCGTGCATGTCGAGGGCGCCGAACGCGGCGACGTTCTGGCCGTCGAGGTGCTCGACATCAAGTTCCGCACCAACTGGGGCTGGAACGTGCAGCGCCCGCTGATGGGCACGCTGCCCGAGGATTTCCCCTTCTATCGCCTCACCCACCTGCCGATCGATTCCAATCGCGGCGTCTGCACCCTGCCATGGGGCACCGAGATCCAGCTCCGGCCGTTCTTCGGCATCATGGGCGTGGCACCGCCGGCTGAATGGGGCCAGTGCAGCTCGGTCGAGCCGCGCGCCTTCGGCGGCAACATCGACAACAAGCACTTCCAGGTCGGCACCACGGTCTACTTCCCGGTGTTCGCCGACGGCGGCCTGTTCTCGACCGGCGACGGCCACGGCGTGCAGGGCGACGGCGAGGTCAACCTGACTGCGCTCGAGACCAGCCTCAGCGGCACCTTCCGCTTCACCGTGCGCAAGGACATGAAGCTCACCAACCCGCGCGCCGAGACGGCGACGCACTGGATCACCCACGGCTTCGACCCCGACCTCGACGATGCTGCCAAGGAGGCGCTGCGCGACATGATCCGCCTGATCTGCGCCAAAACGGGCCTCGCCGCCGCCGACGCCTACATGCTGTGCAGCCTGCAGGCCGACCTGCACGTGACGCAGACGGTCGACGGCAACAAGGGCATCCACTGCATGATCGAGAAGAAGATCATCGGAGGCTGACGTGACCAGCCCGCGGCTTCTCGACGAGGCGACCGCCCGGCACGACGATGCCGAGTGGTCCCGCCACGCCCTGGAGCTGATCCAGAACGACCAGCGGCGCTCGGCCGACACCCACCTGCTGCGTCTCGATATCCCGGCACTGGACGACACCGACATCTTTCTGAAGGACGAGTCGACTCATCCGACCGGCAGCCTGAAGCACAGGCTGGCGCGCTCCCTCTTCCTCTACGGCATCTGCAACGGCCGCATCCGGCACGACACGCCGATCG
>JAUXST010000232.1 GCA_030679805.1 Reyranella sp.
CGGTGCATCGTCCTGGCTCCCTCTCTATTGTCCATCACTGTCAGGTAATCCCGACGGGACTGCGCGACATCGGTGACGGCGACTGGCATCTCACCAGTCACGAGGCGGCGGGCAAACCAGCACGGCGATATGTAGCTGCCTGACAAACACTAGGCGACCGGAACGCCGGCCTCTCCTGTGGTGGTGACCGGTGAGTCGACCGAGGAAGGCCTGAGCGGAAGATGCTCTGCCTCCACCCACAAATAATTCTGCCCAGAATCCGCGTCTCGGTGTGCTCTTTCGCTCGTCACCATCGCTTCGCCAAGAAAATCATCTAGCGAACATTTTTCAGCTCAGCTGGCGGCTTCGTGAACGGCATCTCGCACGGAAACGTCGCCACCTTTGTACTCAGCATGCTCAGTAGTGGTCGTGACGTCCGCTGAGCCCGTCGTAGCGCCTGCTGTAGCCAGGGCGCCAACGCCCCGTGAATCACAAAAGCAAAGGAGAATGATATGGTAGCGCTAATCGAGAAGAGAGACGGCTCGACGTCCAATCTGGTGGAGTCGGGTTTGCTCTCAGGCGTCGGGCAGACGCCGTGGATGCCGTTGACCGGCCTCGGTGAACATGTTTTCACCTGCGACATCGAAGATCTGGGCAGTGCCGCTGGCACGTTCGTCGTCGAAACGCGGCGCGTGCGTGGCGACGACTCGGTCATCGCGACGCGAATGATTTTCAGTTCGTCGAACCTTGCCGACTTCCCTCAGATCGGCCGACTCGCCGGCTGGTGGGAAGTGCGCCTGCGCTGCTCGGCCTATGGCAGCGGCAGCTTCAATCTGTCTGTCAGCCGGTAGGTGACCCATGGGCAACAACGTCTTTCAGAGCCCGTTCAACATCACCTCGGCGGCGATCAATGCGGCGCTGGCGGGCGCGACGACTGACCTCACGGCCGGGCGCGATATCAACGCGGGGCGAAATATCAACGGTGCCAACTTTACGGCATCCGCTACCGGATACATGTTTTGGAGCGGTCGCGGCGTCATTCGCTCCCCCGCCGATGCGTCGTGGTCCTGGAGAAACTCTAGCGAAAACATCGCGGCAGTGACCGCGGTGGAGGCCAACGACATCCTGGCACAGCGCAACGGCACGAACGGGCAGGCGTTCCGTCTCTACAATACCTTCACCGACGCCTCGAATTATGAGCGGCTAAACGTCCGCTGGAATTCCAACGTCGCCGAAATCAGCAGCGACGCCGCCGGCACTGGAACAATTCGCGGCACTCGACTGGCCAGCGGCGGCACCGTCATCGGCCTTGAAGACGCCTATTTAGCCGGTACGTCTGTCGCGGTTCGTCGAGACGGCACGTCCGGCTCAACGATCTTTGCGGTTGGAAGCACCGGCCTTACGTCGACGGCGCTTCTTCACACGCGCCTGGTGCCGTCGATCAATCAGGCGTCGGGCACCTACTGCGTCCTCGACATCAATCCGACCGAGACGGCGGTCGGCGCGGGGCCGCACTACCTTGTTCGCGGGCGCATCGGCGGCGGCGGTGACGTGTTCAACGTCGACCGGACGGGCGCCATCGCCGGCAAGAGCCTGACGCTCGGCACCGGGGACATCGCGCTGGGCTCGGGCAATTTCTTCCTGGGTACCAGCCTTATGGTTCTCGGTGAGCGCGCCGATCCGGGCGCTCCCAGCGCCAACTTTGGCTATCTGTACTGCAGGGACAACGGCTCCGGAAAAACACAGATCGTTGCCCGCTTCCCAACTGGCGCAATCCAAGTCATCGCAACCGAACCGTAAGGAGAGACCAATGGAAACCTTCACTGTCACGATCACGGATCCGGCGCACGTCGCCGGCATCACCGCAGCACGCGAAGCCTACAACGTTTCGCGCTCCGAGGACGATTCCGTCATTGCGACGAACGACGAGTATGTGCAGTTCGTCATGGCGCGAGCGGCCGAGAGCTATGCCAAGCAGTACGGCACGGAGGGAGCATGAGCCCCGGCGTCGAATATCTACTCAGCCGCCTGATCGAGCTGGAGCAGGCGATGGCGATGATGGTCGAGCAGAGCGCCGCCAAGGACGCGCGTATCGCCGGGCTGGAGAAGAACCAGCGCAAGCCACGTGCAGCCAAGGCGCCGCCGGGCAACTAGGGAGGCCGTCATGAGCGGTTACGATCATTCGCCGGTCTCCATGCCGCGGCCCGCGCTCGAGGCGATGCTCGAGGACGCGGCGGAGCGCGGCGCCAGGAGGGCGTTGGCCTCGGTCGGTCTCGACGACGCCCAGGCCGCCGATCATATCCGGGGCCTGCGCGATCTGTTCGCCATGTACCGCGTCGTGCGCAACGGCGCGCTCAAGCAGATCGGCCAGGGCATCGCCCTGGTCGTGATCGGCGCCCTCGTGTTCTTCGCATCAACCAAACTCAAACAGTAGAAATGAAGGGAGATCCCTCATGCTTGCACTATTCGGTTCCATTGTCGGACTGCTGGGCTCGCTCGCCCCGCGGCTGATCGGCTTCTTCGAGCAGAAGCAGAACCATGTACAGGAAATCGAAATGCTCCGGGTACAGGGTGAATTCCAGATGCGCGCGATCGAGGTCGGCCACGCCGCCAAGATGCAGGAGATCAACGCCGGTGCCGACGCGGCGAGCGAACTCGCGGCCTTCACGGCGGCTCTAAGACCTTCTGGCATCGCCTGGGTCGATGGCTTCAACGCCTTCGTTCGGCCGTTCCTGACGCTCTGCTTCTTCGCTTTATATGCCGCGGTAAAGGTGGCGCAGTTCGCCATTCTGCAGCAGGACCACAGTGGTTCCTCGTCGACACTTTTGTCGATGTGGGGCGAGGAGGATTGGGCGGTGTGGGCTGCCATCGTCACCTTCTGGTTCGGCAATCGCACCTTCAACAAGGAAAGGGGGCGCGGATGAGTTCCAAAGCCAGTCCGCGGGCGACCGGCGAGGCCGGCGTCGCCCTGATCCGGGGCTTCGAGGGCTTCTCGCCCACGCCCTACGTTTGTCCCGCGGGCTTCCCGACCGTGGGCTATGGGCATGTCGTCCAGGAGGATGAGCGGTTCGAAACGCCGCTCTCGCCGGAAGAGGGCGAGGCGCTGCTGCGCGCCGATCTTCCGCGCTACGAAGGCGCCGTATGCCGGCTGATCGAAGTACCGCTCGACGACCTGTGCTTCGACGCCCTGGTGAGCTTCACCTTCAACCTCGGCGAGGGTGCGCTGGCAGCCTCGACGCTGCGGCGCGTGATCAATGCCGGACATCTCGCCGATGCCGGCCCGCAGTTCGATCGCTGGGTCTTTGCCGGCGCCCGCAAACTACCGGGCCTCGTCCGGCGTCGCGCCGCCGAACGCGCGCTCTGGGAGCGCGGCCTGGAGGCAGACAGGTCCTGACAAACCCGGACAACGACCGTCAGTTGTTGTCCGGGGCCTGTTCGGCCTCATCGTAGGAGATCTTGATCATCCACCAGCAGAACAGCACGGCAAACAGCGACAGGCTCAGGCCGAAGCCCAGGATTCCGCCATCGCGCGCGCCCGAGGCCATAAACAGGCCGACAAAGCCGAACAGGGCGACCATGGTTCCCATAACCCAGTGAGACATCTTTTTTCTCCTCAATCGTCGTCGAACAGAATGCGGCCCGCCGCCCCGTCAGGGTCGTCGTATTGGCCGTTGCGTAGCGCCCATAGGAACGCGGCCAAAGCGATCAGGCCGAGGATGAGCGCGGCCGGTACCAGGATGAGCAGGCTGTCCATCAGCGCACCTCGCGAGCCGGCGGCCGTGCGCCAAGGCGCAGGGCGTTGCCGATCACCAGAAGGGAAGACGACGACATCGCGATCGCCGCGATCAGCGGCGTCACGTCGCCGATGATGGCGAGCGGCACGGCGCTGAGATTGTAGAGGAGGGCCAACGCGAGGTTCTGGCGCACCAGCCGGTCCGCTCGCCGCGCCACCTGCAGCGTCTCGACGACCGGGAGGAGGGCATCGCCCTGGAAGACCGCATCGGCGGCGTTCTGGGTCGCCTCGGCGGCGGTCGCCGGCGAAATCGAGGCGTGCGCGGCTGCCAGCGCGGGGGCATCGTTCAATCCATCGCCGACCATGAGAACCCGACGGCCCTGGGCTGCCAGCTCGGCAAGACGGCGGGTCTTGCCAGCCGGCGTCACCTCGGCACGCCAGTGCGCAATGCCGGCCTCGGCCGCGACGCGCGCCACGGCGGCAGGCCGGTCGCCGGACAAAACTTCGATCGGCAGGTTCGCCGCACCCAAGGCCGCGACCGCGACCGCTGCGTCGGGCCGCAGGCGATCGGCAAAGGCAAAGCGCACGGGCGTGCAGTCAGGGCGTGTCAACCAAAGCTCGGAGCGGCCGTCATCGGCGGCATCGGTGATCCCGCAGAACCGTGCCGATCCCAGCCGGACATCGCCCCATTTCAGGCCTTGGCCCGCGTGCTCCTGGACGTCTGGCGCCGTCGCGGTGTCGGGCGTGGCGCGAATCAGCGCTTGGGCCAGGGGATGGCGTGAGTTGGCGGCCAGGCTGGCTGCGATCCGCAGCGCTTCGACGTCACCGTCGCCGGCCACCAGTTCCGGGCGACCGAGTGTCAGGGTGCCGGTCTTGTCGAGCACGACGTAGTTCACCCCGGCAAATCGCTCGAGGGCTGTCGGCGAGAGCAGCAGGACGCCGGTGCGTAACAGGCGGGTGCTGGCGACGACCTGGACCACCGGGACGGCGAGCGCCAACGCACAGGGGCAGGTGATGATCAGGACGGCCGTCGCGATCACCAAAGCGCGATCCCAGGGAAGTCCACCCAGCAACATCCAGCCGAGAAATGTGAGCAGCGCCGTCAGATGCACGACCGGCGCATAGGCGCGCGCCACCCGGTCGGCGATCGCGATGAAGCGCGAACGGCCGCGCTCCGCCGCTTCGACCAGGCGCACGATTTCCGACAGCAGGGTACGCTCGCCCGCTGCCGTGACCCGCACGCGGATCGGCGCGCCGAGATTGACCATGCCAGCGAAAACCTTGGCGCCGGGTGCGACATTGACCGGCACGCTCTCTCCACTTACCAGTGCCGTATCAAGCGCCGAAGCGCCCTCGCTCACGACGCCGTCGGCGCCCAGGCGCTCACCGGCCGCCACCAGCAGGACGTCGCCCGGCTGCAATGTATCGACGCGTCGGGAGGTGGTCGTACCATCGGCCGCGAGGACCGTAGCGCTGCGGCTGGCCAGTGCCAGCAGGGCCCGCACCGATTGGCGGGCACGGCCACGGGCGCGGCGATCCAGATAGCGGCCGATCAACAGGAAGAAGACCAGCGTGATAGCCGAATCGAAGAAGGTGTGGCGCTCGCCAACCCAGGCTTCGTGCAAGCTGATGAGGCAGGCGAGCGTGACGCCGATCGATATCGGCACATCCATATTCGTCCGCCCGGCCTTGAGCGCGGCGTAGGCTGAGCGGAAGAACGGCCGCCCTGCGTAGGCCACGGCCGGCAGGGCGATGGCAGCGGACAGCCAGTGGAACAGGGCGCGCGTGGCGTCGCCCATCGAGCCGTCCTCGCCCGACCAGACAGCCACCGACAGCAACATGACGTTGGCGGCGGCAAAGCCTGCAACGGCGAGGCTGCGCAGAAGTTCGCGGGTTTCGCGATCATCGTCTGCCGCAGCGGCGACGGCCTCGTAGGGTGCCAACCGGAACCCCTAGGCTGCAACCAACCCGGCGTGGCTGTTGGCATCGAGAGGCAAGCCCCGCCAGCGTAGGGACAGGCGGCGGGTCGACAGGCTGACGCGCGCACGCACGATGGTCGGATTGCGTGCGAGAAGGCTCTCGATGAGCCAGACGCAAGCGGCACAATCCAGGCCGTCGATCAGCAGGTCGAG
>JAUXST010000236.1 GCA_030679805.1 Reyranella sp.
TGGTGGGGCCTTGGAGGACTTTGGCGCCGCCGCCGGGGCCGCGCCGGGAGGTGCTGTGGCAGGGGGTGCTGCGGCGGGAACGCCCTCTGCCCTGAGCTTCTCGGTGACCGAATTGCTGATGGCATCGACCAGGGAGTCGAATTGCTCCTGGGTCATGCCGGACGGCACCGCCACCGGCGCCTGGGCTGCCGCCGGCGCAAGGGACGCGCACAGAAGGCTCATCGCGAGAACGAAAGAGCGTAGTGCAGACATCGGCTTTCCCTTCAACGGCAGGGCATCGCCTGCCAAGGCGGGTGTAGCCGGTTTTGCCGCAACCGTGAAGGTGGGGCCGCTAGGCCGCGTGCTTGCTCGATGTCAGCGCCGGCCACAGCGCCTGAGGGCCGGCCTTGGCGACAGCGGCGCCGATCTTCTCGCCCCAGAAGCTCTCGCTGCCGAAGTCGCGCCGCCACACCCAGAGCCTGCGCGTGTAGTGGTGCAGGATGTGCTCGTGGGTGAAGCCCATCGCCCCCATCGACTGGTGCGATATGGCGCAGATGCGCTGGGCGAAGTCGGAAGCCTGGGTCTTGGCCGCCGCGATCGAGAAGCTGCCGCCATCGGCCAGCCCACCCTCGTCGGCGTCGCGCGAAGCCGCCTCGGCCGAGGCGATGGTGGCGGCCACGCAACTCGCCAGCTCGGCCAGCATGTGCTGGATCGCCTGGAAGGTCGAGATCGACCGGCCGAACTGCACGCGCTGCTTGGAATATTCCACGGTGATGGCCAGCACCTTGTCGGCCGCACCCGCCATCTGCATGGCGCGCGCCAGGGCAGCGAGCTCGAGCGCCCGCTCGGCACTCACGGCCGAGGCGCCGGCGAAGGCGCAGGCCGCCTTGTCGAACGCCACGGTGCCGTAGGGCTCGCCCGCGTGACTGGGGGCAGCCGTCACCTTGGCGTTGGCCTTGTCGACGACGGCAACGATGGGTTTGCCGCCTGAATTGGCGACCGCGACGAAGCGATCCGCGACTGACGCGAACGGCACGCGATCGACCTTGCCGGAAAGCCGTCCGTTGTCGAAGGAGAGGTTGCCCAGCACGATCGTGGCCGGCCCGGCAGCGGGCGTGCCGCCGGCCGCCGCGATCAGGAGATTGGCGAGCGCGGTCTCGGCGAGCGGCACCGGCACGGCATTGGCGCCTGCGAGCCGCAGCACGGCCATCAGGTCGGCGAGCGTGCCGCCGACGCCGCCCTTGTCCTCGGGCACGGCGGTGAGCGGCAGGCCCATCTCCTCGATCTCCGTCCAGAAATCGGCGGGCCAAACGCCCTTCTCGACTCCGTTCACGATGTCCTTGCCGCAGCGCTCGGCGAAGAACCGGCCGGCGGTGTCGAGCAGCATCTCGCGTGTGTCGTGATCCATCGCCGGTCTCCTAACGAAGGCCAAGGCCGCGGGCGACGATGCCGCGCAGGACCTGGGTGGTGCCGCCCTGGATCGTGTACGAGGGCGCCATCATGGTGGCGTACTGGGCGACGTCGAGAAAATCGGCCATGTCCTCCTCGGTCGTGGCATCCGACTCGGCCAGCACGCGGGCGATCTCGGGCAGGTCCTGCTGGTAGATCGTGCCCAGGTCCTTCACCAGCGCCGCCTCGATGGCGGGCGACTTGCCGCCCTGCATCATGCCGGCCACGGCGACCGACATCTGCCGCAGCGTCCAGAGCCGGGCGACGATGCGGCCGAGGATCGAGGCCGCCCTCCCCGCTGGCTGGCGTCCCAGCACGCGCACCAGCTCGCGCAGCACGTGGAAGTTCTGCATGAAGCGTTCGGGACCGCTGCGCTCGAAGGCGAGTTCGCTGGTGACCTGCAGCCAGCCGTCGCCCTCGTTGCCGATCAGGCATTCCTCGGGGATGAAGCAGTCGCTGAACGTCACCTCGTTCCAGTCGTGGCGACCGGCGAGATTGATGATTGGACGGATGGTGATGCCCGGCGTCTTGAGGTCGACCAGGAGCTGGCTCAGCCCCTTATGGCGGTCGCCGTGCTGACCCGACGTTCGCACCAGGGTGATGCAGTAGTGGTTGCGATGCGCGCCCGAAGTCCAGACCTTGGTGCCATTCACCCGGAAGCCGCCCGGCACCGGCTCGGCCCGCGTGCGTACGGAGGCAAGGTCGGAGCCTGAATCGGGTTCGCTCATGCCGATCGAGAAGTAGCATTCGCCCGCGGTGATCTTCGGCAGGATGGCCTGGCGCTGCTGCTCGCTGCCGAAACGCAGCAGGAGCGGACCGGACTGGCGGTCCGCCACCCAATGCGCACCGGCCGGCGCGCCGTTGCCCAGCAGCTCCTCGGTGACGACGTAACGGTCGAGGAAGCTGCGCTCGCTGCCGCCGTATTGCTTCGGCCAGGTGATGCCGATCCAGCCGCGCTTGCCCAGTGCCTTGCTGAAGTCGGAGGAGCGCGTGTTCCAGCTCGAGAAGCGATCCTCGCTCTTGAGGCCGGGCAGCGTTTCCTTGAGGAACTGGCGCACTTCCCCGCGCAGGGCCTCGGCTTCCGGCGGCAGGTGGAACGGCGGGAATTCGAGCTTGGGAATGGACATCGTCGTTCTCGGCTGTTGGATGCCTCTTCTGTGTCGGCTAATCCTAGGCGACGCAACCAGGGAGTTTCGAGGGTCGAATGCCACGCCGCCCGCCCCGCTTGCCGCCACTCCTGGCGGAATTCGACGATGAGGAGCGCGATGCCGTGCTTGCGGCCAACCGCGCGTTCTACCGTGCCTTCAACGACCGCGACGCCGACGCGATGGATCAGCTTTGGTC
>JAUXST010000282.1 GCA_030679805.1 Reyranella sp.
GTACTACCGCAAGGGCGAGGTCTCGACCGGCGGCAGTGCGATCCGCCGCGACTGGGTGGCGCCGGTGACGGCAACGGTGCTGGACAAGCTCGATGCCGCCGGCGTGGTCGAGTTGGGCTTCCTCAACATGGCGGAATTCGCCGCGGGTCCGACCGGCCACAACGTGCATCACGGCCATTGCCGCAATCCGTGGGACAGCACGCGCGTCACCGGCGGCTCGTCGAGCGGCTCGGGCGCCTCGGTGGCGGCGCGCATGGTCTATGGCGCGCTGGGCTCCGACACCGGCGGCTCGATCCGGCTGCCCGCCGCGGCCTGCGGCGTGGTCGGCATGAAGGCGACCTACGGCCGCGTCAGTCGCGCCGGCGCCGTCGCCCGTTCCTGGAGCCTCGACCATGTCGGTCCGCTCACGCGCACCGTGCGCGACAATGCGCGGATGCTGGGCATCCTGGCCGGCCACGATCCCGAGGATTCGACGACCAGCGAAAAGCCGGTGCCGGACTACGAGGCGCTGCTCGCGGGTGGCGTGAACGGTCTCAGGATCGGCCTTGCACTGCCGAACGACGGCCCGGCGCTGCTCGATGCCCAGGTGGGTGCCGCGGTGCAGGCCGCCGCCGATGCGTTGGGCAGGCTGGGCGCCAAGGTCTCCGTCGCGACGCTGCCCGACTTCACCGCGCTCTATCGCGCGGCCGAGGTGATGGTGAAGTGCGAGGCGGCCGCCATGCACCGGCCATGGATGGAGAAGACGCCGGAACTCTACGCCAACCAGGTGCGCACGCGCATGGAGGCGGGCTTCTTCATTCCGGCGACGCATTACATCGATGCGCTGCGCCTGCGCGCGCACTTCGTGAAGGAGTTCCTGGCGCTCGCCATGGAGGGCGTCGATGCCGTGATGCTGCCCGCCATCCCCTTCCCGATCCCGACCATCGAGGAGACCGACACCGAGACCAAGGGCGGGCCGGCCGTGCTGAAAATGGTGGCGGGCTTCACCGGCCTCACGCGGCCGTTCAATACGCTCGGCCTGCCGGCGTTGTCGGTGCCGTGCGGCTTTGACACGAACGGCGCGCCGATCGGCCTGCAACTGGTCGGCCGGCCGTTCGACGAGGCGCTACTCTACCGCGTCGGCCACACCTACCAGGGGGCAACCGACCATCACCGGAGGGTGCCGATTTAGCTGGGGGCGCGACTCCAGTCGCGCGTCTTCGTCTCAGAGCATGATCGCGCCACTGGAGTGGCGCGCCCCCAGCGTCAGACCGCGAGGTTGACGGTCACGCTCTTCCTTTGCGTGAAGCTGTCGAGCATGCCTTCGAGCGAGAACTCGCGGCCGAGGCCGCTCTGCTTGTAACCGCCGTAAGACATGCCGGGCGTCTGGCCACCGCCCTGGTTGACCTGGACCCAGCCCGACTCGATCGCGTGCGCGGCGCGCAGCCCACGGCCGATGTCGTGCGTCCAGACGTAGGCGGCGAGGCCGTAGTGGCTGTCGTTGGCCATGCGGATCGCCTCGGCCTCGTTGCTCCAGCGGATCGCCACCAGCACTGGCCCGAAGATTTCCTCGCGCGCCAGGCGCCAGTCGTTCGAGCGGTCGGCGAACACGGTCGGGATGGTGTAGTAGCCCTCGCTCAACGGCCCCGTCTTGGGCGGCAGGCCGCCGAACACCAGCTTGGCGTCGGAACGCTTCAGCCCCTCCTCCACGTACTTGCAGACCTTGGTGTATTGCTTGTTGTTGATGATGGTGCCGATGTCGGAGGCCTCGTCGAGCGGATCACCGATTTTCAGCGCCATGGTCTTTGTCTCGAGCTTCTTCAGGAACGAATCGAAGATGTCCTCGTGCAGGAACAGGCGCGAGCCCGCGGTGCAGCTCTGGCTCTGCCGCGTAAAACGCATGGCGTTGATGATGCCGTCGACCGCCCAGTCCTCGTCGGCGTCGGGATAGACCAGCGAGGGACTCTTGCCGCCGAGCTCGAGCGACACCGGCACGATGCGCTCGGCCGCGGCGCGCATGATCACCTTGCCGACCTCGGTCGAGCCGGTGAAGGAGAGCTTGGCGATCTTCGGATGGTTGGCGAGCGGCCCGCCGCATTCCTCGCCGTAGCCCGTCAGCACGTTCAGCACGCCAGGCGGCAGGAACTCCTGGCAGATGTCGGCCATCAGCAGCACGCCCATCGGCGCGTCCTCGGCCGCCTTCATCACCAGCACGTTGCCGGCGCAGAGCGCGGGCGCGATTTTCAGCGCGCCCAGCATGACCGGGGCGTTCCACGGGATGATGGCGCCCACGATGCCGAGCGGCTCGCGGCGGGTGTAGGAGAGCACGTGCTCGCCCAGCGGCACGGTCTCGCCCTTCAGTTCCGAGGCGAGGCCGCCGAAGTAGCGGAAGATGTCGGCGGCCATCCGGGCCTCGCTGCGCGCTTGCGTGCGGAGCGCATTGCCGGTTTCAAGCGCGATGGTGCGCGCCATCTCCTCGACACGCGCCTCCATCGCCTCGGCGATCCTGAGCAGGAGCTTGCCGCGTTCGCGCGGCACGACGGCCTTCCAGGCGGTGAAGGCCTTGTCGGCCGCCGCGACGGCTGCCTCGACATCGGCGGCGGCGGCTCGCGGCACCTCGGCCACGGCGGCGCGCTTGGCCGGATTTTCGACGGCAATGCGCGCGCCCGAGGCGCTGCCGACCCACTTTCCGCCGATCAACATGCCCTTGGGCTGATAGGTGCCGGAGATCGGCGTGGCGGGTTTGATCTGGGCGGCGGTCATCGACATGCGGGCACTCCGGTTACAAAACGGCCGGGAGTTTGGCCCGCATGTCGTGACACGACAAGACACGCAACAAGACTAGGCGGCGGCCGCGAGCTGCGGTGCGAGCGCCTCTTCTGCAGCCAGCGTGCGGGCAACGGCGTGAACCGTCGCCGCGATCCGCACGGCAGCCTGGATCTGCTCGGGCGAGAGATGCCCGCGGCAGCCCTTCTCATGCGCCTCCAGGCACATGCCGCAGCCGTTGATGGCCGAGACCACCAGCGACCACAGTTCGAAATCGACCTTGTCGACGCCGGACTTGGCCATCGCGGTCATGCGCAGCTTGGCCGGCAAGGTCTTGTAGTCGGCAGCGTGCACGAAATGCACGAAGCGATAGTAGATGTTGTTCATCGCCATCAGCGCCGCCGCCGTCTTGGCCGCGTTCAGCGCCTCGGGCGAGAGCTCGCGGCCGAAGATGCCGACCACGGCCTCGGTGGTCGGTACGTGGTTGGCCGCCAGCGCGGCAGCTATGAAGCTGCCGGCCTTCTGCTGCGGGCTGAGCAACTGCTCGGCGGCCAGGCTCGAGAGATTGAGCTTCAGGTCGCGCGCGTAGTCAGGCAGCCGGTCCTTGAGGACGTCGATGGACATGGTCCCTCCTTACGCGGCCTTCAGGACGTCGTCGCCCTTCTGCCAATTGCAGGGGCAGAGCTCATCGGTCTGCAGCGCATCGAGCACGCGCAGCACTTCCTGCGGATTGCGGCCGACCGAGAGGTCGTTCACCGACACGAAGCGAATGATGCCCTCGGGATCGACGATGAAGGTGGCGCGGAGGCAAACGCCCTCTGATTTGTCGAGAATGCCGAGCGACTGGGAGAACTCGCGCTTGAGGTCGGCCAGCATGGCGAAGGGCAGCGCCTTCAGGTCGGCGTGGTTCTGGCGCCAGGCGAGATGCACGAACTCCGAATCGGTTGAGACGCCGTAGACGACTGTGTCGCGCTCATTGAATTCCTTGTTGATCCGGCCGAAGGCCGCGATCTCGGTCGGACAGACGAAGGTGAAGTCCTTCGGCCAGAAGAACACGACCTTCCACTTGCCCTTGTCGCTCTTGTCAGAGACCTGCGTAAAGGCGGTCTTGGGATCGGTGCTCACCACCGCCTTGAGGTCGAAGGAAGGAAACTTGTCACCGATGGTCAGCATGAAACGCTCCGTGAAATGAAAGTGTAGATTGGAACGTTTCTAATATGTCTGTCTGCCATAAAATTGCAAGTGATTCGCAGAATTATTTAAATGAAGAAATTATGCTTTCCTTTTCAATGGCTTGCGTTTCCGCCGTACGGTCAGCTCACCATATTTCATGCCTTCGAGCTTGAGCCCGTCGGGGTCGAGAAAGAAGACCGCGTAATAGTCGTCGTAGTACTCGGCGGCGGGATCGACGATGCGGACCTTCTCCTTCTCGAGGAACGCCTGCAGCGCATCGACGTCCTTCCGGTGGCGCAGCTCGAAGGCATAGTGGTGGAAGCCGACGTCGCCGATGCGATGGGTCTTCCGGCCCTCGGCCAATGCGATCCAGTACCGGGTCCGGCCATTGGTCCAGCCGATGGTGGTGCCGTAGTCGTCGGACAGATCGAAGCCCAGGAACGCGAACAGCTTGGCGTAGAAGGCCTTCGACTTTTCGTAGTCGCTCACCCGGATGGAAATGTGGTCGATGCCGACGACGCGAGACGTGTTGCGAGCCATGAGGCAGCCTCCGGTAATTCCAGTGGTCACAACGGTCGGGATGTCGGATTGTTTCCCGCCCGCCGCAGGATGGACCCAACAGGGATAGAAATCATGAACGCGATATCGAAGAGGCTCGGTCTCCTGACGCTTGCTATGGGCGCCGTTCTGGGTAGCGAGGCGCTGGCCGGCACCCTCGACGACATCCGCCAGAGCAAGACACTGCGGGTCGCCTATCGCGAGGAAGCACCACCC
>JAUXST010000302.1 GCA_030679805.1 Reyranella sp.
ATCGACACCCACGAGCCGCGCCCGGCCGCCCTCGACGACTTCTTCGAGGTCGACCACGAGCTGATCCGCTTCGACGACATCGTGGCCGAATATCCCGGCTTCGAGGCCTGCACGCCGGCTCACATCGTCCGGGTGCTGGAGTTCGGCGAGCGGGTGCACGCCCATCCGCAAGGCCATGTGCTGGTGCACTGCCATGCCGGCATCTCGCGCTCGACGGCGGCCGCGGCCATCCTGATGGCTCAGCATGCGCCCGGGCAGGAGGAAGCGGCCTTCCTGAAACTGCTCGGGATGCGCAAGCACGGCTGGCCCAACACCCGCATGGTCGAGTTCGCCGACGAACTGCTGAAACGCGACGGCGCCATGCTGCGCGGCCTCGCCGCCTACCGCCGCGCCCTGATCGACGCCAAGCCGCACCTGCGCGAGGTCGTCCGCAACATCGGCCGGGGCCACGAACTGCCGGCGTAGCGCCCCATGGCCTTTGCGACCCGTGTCACACCAAGGTGTCACACCAAGTTGAGACAAATGTTGTGACACAGGTTCTACGCCCACCTGTGACATCGTCGGGAATCTGACCCTGCAGTCCCTCCCAGAGAAGCGTGGGGGGGGGGCGACCGCAGATGACCGTCGAAATTCAGTCCTCGGATGCGTTGACCGCACCTCGGTCCACCCCACTGCCGGACGGATCGTCGGCGGGGCCGGCCTTTGCTTGCTACTCACGGCTCAGCACTCGGGTAGCGACTACCCGGTAAAGGTCGCGGGACCTCCCCTCATCCTCCAGGGATACATACCGGCGGGCGCGCCGGGCGGGGCATGGCCAAAGGTTCGTGGTGGCGCAACGCCACCGGCTACAAAAAGGGCCCACGAAAAAGGCCGCTCCGGGCAAGAGACCCGGGCGGCCCGCGCATTACGCACGTCGTGGCAATGTATCAGAAATATAGCACGAAACCTGCTGAACCTGTCAAATTATTTTTGAACTTTCTCAAGTGCCAGCAGTGCTTGCACTTCAGGCCGTCTCGCCACCCCGCGCATAAACCTCGGCAAGACGGCGATGGAAATCGGCCGTCAGCCCGCCGTCGTCGGCCGCGGGTGCACCGGCGGCGCGATCGGCCTGCAGGCGCTCGCAGACATGCTTGATCGTGGCGGCGGCCTGCTGGTGATCGTCGGCCGCGCCGCCGAACACATGGGTGAGCAGGCGGGTGCGCAGGAAGGTGTGCGGCACGACCTGTTCGACGATCGCCAGGGTGCCGGCGCGGCGCGCCGTCAGCAGCGGCCAGTGCCAGGCGAAGTCGGGCGACGGCCCCTTCC
>JAUXST010000305.1 GCA_030679805.1 Reyranella sp.
GGCCCCAGCCGGACCCGCCGATCTGGTCGGCAACTTACAATGTTCCCTACACGGTCATGGCGAATTGCCTTGCCGTGCGCCCCGTCGGCGGGTTCACCGGAGTGGCGCGGATCCAGCCCGAGGCTGGCACGGCGACGGTGACGCTCACCTTGGGCGATGGCACGCCGATGGCCATCAACTTCATCGTACGGCGGACCGGCAGCGGCACGAGCGTGGTCGAGTGGCGGCGCTTGTTGACGGTCGGTGGGTGGGAGCCGATCGACACGGAAGCCCACGCCCGCGCCGACACCTGCGGAAACGTCTGACCGGCGCTCAGGGCGCTTTCAGCACCTGCTGGCAAGCGCCAGGTAGCTTGGGCCGGTAGGGCTTTACCACCGCGCCGGGCGCCGGCATCTGCACCGGCGGACGCTTGAACCAGAGGGCGAGTGCCTCGCCGCAGCCGTCGTCGTCGGGGTAGCTCGCCTGCGCCTGGCACTGCGGGTTGCCTTGCGGGCAATAGAGGCGGACGTGGAAGTGCTCGTCGTGACCGAGCCAGGGCACCAGCTTGCGCAGCCATCCGCGGTTGCCCGTGGCGGTGTTGCAGACCCGCTCCTTGATCCACTTGTTGACGAACATGCGGTCGACGCCCGGCGTGGTCGCGGCCATGCGCAAGAGCGCCATGTGCTGGTCGGTGAACACCGTGTCATCGATGCCGCCGTCGTCCGAACGCACCAGCGAGCGCAGCCGCGGGTTCTCGCGCTCGGCCGGCGCACGGCGCGCTCCGGGCTGGCGTTCGAACCAGATGTCGACGTCGAGGCCGACCTGATGGCTGGCGTGACCGAAGGTCAGCGGGCCGCCGCGCGGTTGGCCGATGTCGCCGATATAGAGCGGGCTTTGGCCGGCGGCGCGCACCTGCTCGGAAAAGCGCTTGATGAAATCGAGGGTGATGGGGTGGCCCCAGTTGCGGTTGCGGCTGAGGCGGATGGCCTCGTATCCCGGTCCTTCGGTGGGCAAGGCCTGGGCGCCCTGGATGCAGCCGGCGGAATAGAAGCCGATGACCTGGGTCGGCCCGGGCGACGGGGTCGACACCTGGCTCCATTCCTGCGCCGCGGCGGAGGAAACCGACAAGATCGCTGCGAGCAGCGGAACCGTGAAACGCATCATCTTGTTGGCAGGATACCCGCCCGCTAAGACTTTGCCCATGGCCGGACGAACTTACGCCAACATCAAGCTCGAGCGGGACGGCGCGGTGGCGCGGCTGGTGCTGAACCGGCCGGAACGTCGTAACGCGCTCACGCACGAAATGATGGTCGAGCTGGAGGATGCCTTCGCCCAGGTTCGCGACGACCCGGGCTGCCGTGTGCTGGTGCTGCGCGGCGCCGGCGGGCACTTCTGTGCCGGCGGCGATCTCGACGCCATGGCCGACATGCCGCCAAAGCCGGCCGACGGCGCGGCCGATCCGCTGGTGCCGGCCTATCGCCAGTTCGGCGACGCGCTGCTTGCCCTCAACACTTTGCCACAGGCCACGATTTCCATCGTCGAGGGCTCGGCCGTGGGCGGCGGCTTCGGCATGGCCTGTTGTTCCGACATGGTGATCTTGCACGACAGCGCGAGGTTCGGGCTGCCCGAACCTAAAGTGGGCTTCATTCCCTCGCAGGTGATCCCCTTCGTCGTGCGCCGGCTGGGCGAGGGGGCGGCGCGCGATCTCGCGGTCAGCGGCCGGGTCGTCGACGCCGTGGAAGCCCATCGACTGGGGATCGGCCGCTACCTCTGCCGCACGACGGCGGAACTCGGCTCGATCCTGCGCGGCCTGCTCGACGACATTCTGAAGATGGAGCCGCAGGCGCTGGCGACCGTGAAGCGTCTGGTGCTGGCCTGCACCACGGAGGATGATCGCACGGTGCTCGATGACGCAGCGGAGAGCCTCGCGGGCCTCCTGCGCCGGCCGCAGGCGGGCCAGGGGATCAAGGCTTTCATGGCGAAGACGGCGCCCCCATGGACGAAGGGATGATACAGATGCGCAACTACCGACACATCGAAGTGCGGCCGATCGCCGGAGCGCTGGGCGCGGAAATCCACGGCGTCGACATCTCGCGCGATCTCGAGGACGACGTCGTGGGCGAGATGCGCCAGGCCTTCCTCGACCATCTCGTCATCTTCCTGCGCGACCAGCAGGCGACGCCCCCGCAGCAGGTCGCGTTTGCGCGCCGCTTCGGCGAGCCGATGGAGTATCCGCAACTCAAGGGCCTCGCAGAGGCGCCGCTGATCACGGCGGTGGTGAAGCTGGAGCACGAGCGCAACAACTTCGGCGGCATCTGGCATTCCGACACGACCTACCTCGCCGAGCCGCCAATGGGCAGCATGCTGCTCGCCCGCGAGGTGCCGCCCTACGGCGGCGACACCATGTTTGCCAACCAGTACCTCGCCTACGAGGCGCTGTCGGACGGACTGAAACAGACGCTGGAAGGGCTGATGGGCGTCAGCTCTTCGGTCAAGGCCGAGGTCACCAAGACGCGCGAGGACCGCATGAAAGCGGCCGGCGCGGAGCCGAAGGTGCTGTCGGCTGAGCACCCGATCGTGCGTGTTCATCCGGAGACCGGCCGCAAGGCGCTCTACACCAGCGAGGCGCACACCGCGTACATCAAGGGCTGGACCGAGGCAGAGAGCTTGCCGCTGCTCCGCTTCCTGTGGCAGCATCAGGTCCGGCCGGAGTTCACCTGCCGCTTCCGCTGGGAAGCGGGCTCGCTCGCCTTCTGGGACAATCGAGCGGCCATGCACAACCCCATCAACGACTACCACGGCCACCGCCGCGTCATGCACCGCGTCACGCTGGCGGGCGACAAGCCACGATAGGCGTTACGTCGGCAGTAGAGATCTTTCTGAACAGTAGCGATGGCACGCGGAAGCTGCGTCCCGCAGGGATGCTCGCGAGCGCCCTTTCGCCATCTTCGACCCACGGCACGACCTGGACGTCTTCACCCAGACTCCGCAGCACCTCTGCGGAGGCGGTGGGAATGAATGGCCATGCGGCTAGTGCCGCCACTCGTACAAGGTTGATGCCGGTTCGGACAATCGCGGCCGCTTGGTCGCGATCGTACTTGACCACCGACCACGGCGCCGCCTTGGTAAAATAGGCGTTCGCCAGCCTCCAGACTACGCGAACCTCTTCGGCGGCCTTGCGCAGCGCCAGTGCTTCGTGATGGCCGCGCAGCCGTCGCAAGCATGCGCCGAGGTCAGCGGCCAGCTTGTGCTCGGTCGACCCAGTTTCGCCTGAGTCCGGGACCGTTGCGCCAAAGGTCGCGACAGCGAAAACGAGACAACGATTGACCAGGTTGCCGAAAGTATCGGCCAGATCCTTGTTCACGCCATCGACAAACCGTTCGACTGTGAAGTCGGTGTCGGCGCTTTCGGGAGCGTTCGCGGCGAGCCACCAGCGCCATGTATCAGCGGGGAGCAATGTGAGGGCGGTGTCGGTGAAAATTCCGTGCTGGCCGCTGGTGGAGAACTTGCCACCGTCGAATGTGAGCCAATTGAAGCCCTTGATCGTGTCGGGAAGCTTGAGCGGCAAGCCCGAACCCAGGATTGTCGCGGGAAAGCTGATGGTGTGAAAAGGCACGTTGTCCTTGGCCAGGAACTGCACGTAGCGGATATCGTCGCCACTTTCCCACCAGGCGCGCCAATCACGCTCCGGTGCGGCTTCACTCCATTCGAGTGCTGCAGCGATGTAGCCGATCGGTGCGTCGAACCAGACGTAGAAGACCTTGTCCTCGAAGCCCGGTCTGGGTACCGGTACGCCCCAGGTGAGGTCCCGCGTGATGCACCGGTCTCTCAGTCCTTCGTCCAGCCATTTCAGCGCTATCGATCGGACTAACAGCGGCCACTCGGGGTGAGTCTCGATCCATCGTCGGAGTTTGCGGTCGAAGTCCGACAGTTTCAGGAACAAATGTCGCGTTTCGCGAAACTCTATGTCTGCTGCACCAGAGATCGCCGACCGTGGCGATAGCAGATTTTCCGGATCGAGGACGCGCGTACAGCTCTCGCACTGATCGCCGCGCGCGTTGGTACTGCCACAATATGGACAGGTGCCAACGATGTAGCGGTCAGGAAGGAAACGCGCGTCTGTCGGGGAATATGCTTGCCGGATGGTGCGCGCCTCGATGTGGCCTGCGGCATCGAGGCGTTGGAAAATCTTCTGTGTCAGCAATCGGTTGGTCGCCCCCGATGTGCGTGAGAAATGATCGAAAGACAGTCCAAAGCAGCGGTAAATGTCCGCCTGGACCGCGTGCTGGCGTGCACAATAGTCGGAGACGGGGATGCCCTCTGCCCGTGCCGCCAGCTCGACGGGCGTGCCGTGTTCATCGGTACCGCAAAGAAACAGTACTTCGTGCCCGGTCTGCCGGCGAAAGCGCGCATGGATATCTGCGGGCAGGAGTGATCCGGCGAGATTGCCGAGGTGCTTGACGCCATTGACGTAGGGAAGTGCGCTGGTGATCAGGTATTTGGTCATTGGACTCTCCATCGTGTCGCATGCGGACATGAAAAAGCCCTTCGCAGGGAAGGGCTGGAGAGATCGATCGGGCCATTAGCGCCCGTGCGTCATCATTCCACCCCACTCCATCGAAGGGGCCGGCGCATTCGCGAGAAGTAGGCGCGGCTCGTGTTGAACATAAATTTAATATCGGGTGCCGCAGAGATCAGGTCAACGCCTGAGTGTCAACGACTCGGTGGCGAGAGGGTGATGGTGCCGACGGCCGTGCGGGCAGCTTCGGCACGGGTGCCGCCGATCTCGATGTATTTCAGGGCCTGCCAGCGGTCGACGAAGTTGCGCGCCCAAGGCGACAGCATGTTACCCGATTGCCCGAGCGGAATGGCGAAGCGGCTGTTGTCGAGATCGGCGAAGTCGTAGACGGCGCGGTAGCCGGCGCCGTGCACGGCATCGAACGGCCGCGGCCCGCGATAGGACGGCTGGGCCCGGTTCAGGGTCTGCGCGCCGCCGTCGGACGGAAAGCGCACCGAGGCGAGGTCCCGCAGCAGCGGCACACCGTCGAACAGCGGGTGGCGGTGGACCGCGAGGTGCTCGCGGCCCCACTGCCAGTTGTCGACGTCGGAACCCTGTCGGCGCGCGATCCCGTCGAGCGCACGCTCGAGCGCCAGCGCGATGGCATCGTCGCAGGTCTCGGCGACGCGCGTGCCGCCATCGTCGCACCAGCCCGGCTGTTCGCCCAGGATGCGCATCATCAGCGGCACGTTGGGGGTGGCCAACGACTCGTAGAGGTCGTCGCCCAGCTCATCGGCCAGCAGGCCGCGCTGCAATTCGGTGATCCAGGCGGTGTAAATCAGCGGCTCCGGCCGGCTTGCCAGCATGAAGTGGTTCCACCGGCCCAGCAGGTCGTGCACCTTCGCCGCCCGCGGATTGCGCGGCGCCGATTTCAACAGCACGGGCACCATGTCGACGGCGTCGAGCGACAGATTGTCGGCCTGGATCGCGATCATGCCGTAGACCGGGTGGCGCTCGACCTCGCGCAGCAGCTGGCCGGCGCGACGCTGGCGGTAGGGCTCGGCCCAGTCGCGGCTGATGAAGTAGCGATAGTAGTCCGACACCACGCGGGCGTTGGCGTTGACCAGAATGCCGCTGGCCGGATTGTAGGCGCGGGGCAGGGCGTCGAAGGGCACGAAGCCCGCCCAGTCGTATTCCCCCGTCCAGCCCGGCACCGGCATCGAGCCGTCGCCCTTGCGCCGCAGCGGCACGCGTGCCGGCGAGATCAGGCCGGTGTTTCCGATGGTGTCGGCATAGACGATGTTCTGCATCGGCGAGACGATCTTGCGCGCTGCCGTCAGGAACTCGTCCCAGTTCTGGGCGAGGCCGAGGCGGGCGAAGCCTTCAGCCGACGTATCGGCGCCGTCGAGCGCGGTCGCCTGCAGGGCCAGCACATGGCCGGCCGGCGTGAGGCTGGCAGCGTTCGGATCGTCGGCGCGGCGTGCGATGAAATCGTCGATCACCACGCCATGCCGGGTCTGGCGCACGCGCAGCGGCACGGGATCGCCCCACAGGACGTTGATCGTCTCGTCGCGGACCGCGAACGGTCGCGCGCCGTCGGGCGTGATGTAGCGGCTGGGGTCGGTCGGATCGACGCGCTCGACGAACAGATCCTGGCTGTCGAGGTTGGTCGTGGTGAAGCCCCAGCCGATCGTGCCGTTGTGGCCGAGCACGATGGCGGGTGAGCCGGGCGAGGAGGCGCCGCGGATGTCGAAGCCGGGGCCGATCAGGCGCGCGAGATACCAGATGCCGGGGAAGGTGAGCGCCAAATGCGGATCGTTGGCGAGCAACGGCTTGCCCGATACCGCATGCGCGCCCGACAGCACCCATTCGTTGGATGCCTCGCGCTTGCGCGTGGCGATATTGTCGGTGCCGCGATAGAGCCGGTCGAGGTCGATACCCTGCGTCGCCGCGCGGACGATCGACAGTGTCGCGTCCGCATTGTCGCCCGACGGCTCGATCAGGAATTTCACGCCGGCGTCGCCGATCTTCTGCGCCAGTCTCAGACGCAGCAGCTCGGCGCGCCAGTTGCCGTCGAGGCCGAGCGCCATCAACTTGGCCCAGACCAGTGAATCGGCCGGCCGCCACGGATCGGGCCGGTAGCGACCGCCCGACAGCAGCTTGATGAGGGTGAGTTCGAGGCCGAACTGCTGGTCGTCGTCGGCCAGCCAGGCGTTGACGCCGGCGGCGTAGGACTCGAGCAGCGTGCGCGTGCCGGGCGAGAGTGCGTTCACGCTTTCGCTCGCCTGCCGATAGACGCCGAGACCGCGCATGGTGCGGTCGGTGTCGATCAGGCCACTGCCGACCACCCTCGGCGGGATGATCTCGGAGAGACGTCCCTGGCCCAGGCGGCGCATCA
>JAUXST010000306.1 GCA_030679805.1 Reyranella sp.
AGGGCGGCCGGGGGGTGCTTCGAACTCGTTCGGACTGGTCATGATGACCCAAATATAGGAGGGTCCGCGCCCAAATGAACGCCCCCAAAACGACTTTCGACGAAATGCGCCGGATTCTGCGCGAATTGCCGGGACCGGACCTGGCCGCCCAGACCGAGGTGGTGCACCGCCAGACCGAACTCACCAAGCCGCCGGGCTCGCTCGGCCGCCTGGAGGAGATCGCGGGCTGGCTGGCGGCCTGGCAGGGCCGCGCCCACCCCCGCGTCGAACGGCCCCGGATCGCCGTCTTTGCCGGCACCCACGGCGTGGCCGCCCGCGGCGTCTCGGCCTACCCGCCCGAAGTCACGCAGCAGATGGTGAAGAACTTCCTGGCCGGGGGCGCCGCCATCAACCAGCTCGCCGCCGCCATCGATGCCGACCTCCGCATCTACGAACTCGACCTCGACCACCCCACCGACGACTTCACCCGGGGCCCGGCCATGAGCCTGGCCCGCGCCGCCAACGCCATGGCCTACGGCATGATGGCGGCCGAGCCCGGCATCGATGTCCTCTGCCTGGGCGAAATGGGCATTGCCAATACGACGGCCGCCGCCACGCTCAGCGCCGCCCTCTTTGGCGGCAGCGGCGCCGACTGGGCCGGCCCCGGCACTGGCGTGAAGGGCCCAGCGCTGGCCACCAAGATCGCCGTCATCGACGAGGCCCTGGCCCACCACAAGGACGCCATCGCGGCCCACGATCCGCTCACTTTGCTGGCCTGCGTCGGCGGCGAAGAACTGGCCGCCATCGCCGGCGCCATCCTGGCCGCCCGCATGGGCCGCATCCCGGTGCTGCTCGACGGCTATGCCTGCACGGCAGCCGCCGCGGTGCTCCATGCCGCCGACCGCCGCGCGCTCGACCACTGCCTGGTCGCCCACCGTTCGGCCGAGCCCGGCCACACGCGCCTCTTGAAGGCCATCAACCAGCGCCCGCTGCTCGACATGGACATGCGCCTGGGCGAGGCCTCGGGCGCGGCGCTGGCCGTGCCGCTCCTGAAAGCCGCCGCCGCCTGCCACAACGGCATGGCGACCTTCGCCGAGGCCGGCGTATCTTCCAAGGATGCTTAGACGCTCCTTCATTGCGGCTTCGCCGCTCGCGACCGCGGCCCTGCCCGCGGCCGCCCATCCGCCGCAGGCACCCCAGGGCGCCGAGGCCCAGCGCATGATCGACGAGGTGACGGCGTTCCGCGCCAGGCTCGCCACGGCGATTGAAACCAGGAATCTCACCATTTTACGGGCCTCCTATGCCGCTGCGTTCACGCACACCGACGGCTCTGGAAAATTCGAC
>JAUXST010000313.1 GCA_030679805.1 Reyranella sp.
CGGCAAGCCGCACCGCATTTACTTCGAGGAAGCGGGGCAGGGCATTCCGTTGGTCTGCCTGCACACCGCCGGCGCCGACACGCGGCTGCGCGATCTCGGCGTCCTGTTCCGGCCCGACGTGCACGGCCAGGAGGCCGCCGCCGGCACCGTGGCCTGCCTGATCTCGCCCACCTCGCCGCAGGCCGAGAAGTGGGAGACGCTGTGGCACTACATGCAAGGCGGCCCGGCCGTCTTCATGGGCGACCTGCATTACTATTTTGCCGAAGGCGATCTTCGGAACGGGCTTTTGGACGGGCTCGATACGAAGAAGTGCCCGCTCCATCTGCTGACCGGCGAATACGATCTCTCGGCCACGCCGGCGCTGACGGCGGAACTCGCCAAGCTCGTCAACGCGACGTCGTTCCAGGTGATGGAAGGGCTCGGGCATTTTCCGATGTCGGAAAACCCGTTGCAGTTCAGGCGGTATCTGTTGCCGGTGCTGGAGTCGATCCATCAGGTCGGGTGAGCGGTGACTGGGTGATCGGAGCGCCATGTGCTATACTGCGACGATGGTTGAGGACGACGTCATCCGGCAAGTGTCCGCCTTGCGCGAACGGCTCGAGGCCTTGGGCGTGGTGCGTCTGGCGCTGTTCGGCTCGGTCATGCGCGGCGAGGCGGGGCCCGGCAGCGACATCGACGTACTCGTGGATATTCCGGCACCATCCGGCCTCGTGCAGCTCGCCAACATCCGGCACGTCATCGAAGATGCTGTCGGCCGGCCGGTCGACCTCGGTACCGTGGCGTCCTTGAAACCGCAGGTGCGTGCGTCGGTGTTGGCCGAAGCCCGCTATGTCTTTTAGGGACGATCGCCTCCGCCTTCTCGATATCGTGGCAGCCATCGGCGACATCGAGAAGCATATTGCGGGCCGGCCCAAGTCAGCATTCGCAGACGATGGCGCGGCGATCGATGGCGTTGCTTACCGTCTCGTGATCATAGGCGAGGCCGTCGCCAGTCTGCCGGCGGATCTGCTGGCGCATGAGG
>JAUXST010000321.1 GCA_030679805.1 Reyranella sp.
TCGACGCGCTCACCGTGCGCTTCACCGACAAGACCTATGCCCCGCCTGCGACGGTGTCGGCAGGCAGCGACGGCAAGCTGCGCGCGCCGATGGACGGCCGGATCGTCGCCATCAAGGTGGCTCCCGGCGACACCGTCGCGCGCGGCCAGACGCTGGTCGTGCTGGAGGCGATGAAGATCCAGCACCAGCTCAAGGCTGTCCTCGACGCCAAGGTGGAATCGGTTTCCGTGCAGGAGGGCCAGCAAGTCGCGAACCGTGCCGTGCTCGTCACGATGGCCGCCGATGCCCCTGCACATTGAGGGCGTCTGCCACAGCTACGGTCCCGTCGCCGCCCTCGACGCGATCGACCTCGACATCGCCGACGGCGAAACCGTCGCCCTGATCGGTCCCTCGGGTTGCGGCAAGTCGACCCTGCTCGGCATCATCGGCGGACTGCTGCAACCCACCGCGGGACGCGTCAGCCTGTCGGGCCCGCCGCCCGCCGATTCGCTCAATCCTTTCACCTACGTCTTCCAGGATTTCGCCTTGCTGCCCTGGCGCAGCGTGTCGGCCAACGTGGCCCTGGCACTGGAGCATCGGGGCCTCAGCGCTACTGAATGCCGCGAGCGGGTGGCGGCAGCGCTCGCTCTCACCGGCCTCACCGAATTTGCCGCGGCCTATCCCAAGCAGCTCTCCGGCGGCATGCGCCAGCGCGTCGGCATCGCCCGCGCGCTCGTCGTGCGGCCGGCGGTGCTGTTGCTCGACGAACCGTTGTCCGCTCTCGATGCCCAGACGCGCGAACTGCTGATGGAAGACCTGCTCGCCATCTGGGCGCGCGAAAGGAGTACGCGCGTCTATGTCACCCACAATCTCGAGGAAGCCGCCCGGCTCGCCGACCGCGTCGTGGTCCTGTCGCGCCGGCCGGGCCGCATCCGCGAGGTGCTGCGGATCGACGTGCCGGTGGCCGAGCGCGGCCGGCCCGAGCACACGGCGCTGCTGATCGAAGTACATCGCAAGCTCTGGGCGCTGATCCGCGACGAAGCGGCTACCGCCGAGCGCGAGATCCAGAATGTCTGAGCGCCGCCCCATTCCCTTCCGTGGCGGCGGCTTCGCGCCGACGCCACGCCGCGTCGTGCCGTGGATCGTGTTCGCCGTGCTGATCGGGCTCTGGCAGGCGGCCTCTAGCAGCGGCCTGCTGCCGTCGCTCTTTCTGCCGAGCCCGGCCGCCATCGCGCGGGCGCTGTACGACCTGTGGCTCGACGGCACGCTGATGGAGCATGTGACGGCGTCGCTCAAGCGCATCGTCCCGGGCTGGATCATCGGTACCGCCGCGGGCCTCGCCGTGGGCCTTGCCATGGGCATTTTTTCGTCGGCGCGCGCAGCCGGCCTGCCGGTCGTGTCGGCGCTGTTCCCCATCCCCAAGATCGCGCTGCTGCCGGTGCTGATCCTGTGGCTGGGCATCGGCGAGCCCTCCAAAGTCGCCACCATCGCGCTCGGCGTGTTCTTTCCCACCGTCATTTCCGCCTACACCGCCTGCGATTCGGTGCCGCGGAACCTTATCCGCATGGGCCAGAGCTTCGGCCTGCCGGCGCGCGACATCGTGGCCAAGATCGTGCTGCCGGGCTCCATGCCCGGCATTCTCGCCGGCTTCCGCATCTCGGCGTCGGTGGCGCTGCTGCTGGTCGTGGCGGCCGAGATGATCGGCGCCCAGCACGGCATCGGTGCCTTCGTGCTGACCGCGGGCAACCTGATGCAGACCGACCAGCTTCTGGCCGGCGTCGTGATGCTGTCGATCCTCGGCCTGTTGATCTCCTGGGGCCTGGGCGCCATCGAGCGTTCCGTCCTGCGATGGCGTTGACGGCCCTGCCCGGCTAAGCTCCTGCCAACAAGAAGTTCAGGGAGGAATTGTCATGCTGCGCAGAACCGCGCTTGTCCTTCTCGGCGTTGCGGCTGCCGGGCCCGCTTTCGCCCAGGCCTACCCCAGCAAGCCTATCACCATGATCGTGCCGTTCGCGGCCGGTGGCCCGACCGACGTGATGGCGCGTATCGTTGGCGAGCGCATGAGCCGGGAACTCGGCCAGCAGATGATCATCGACAATGTCGCGGGCGCGGCCGGCACCATCGCCATGGGCAAGCTCGCCCGCTCGGCGCCCGACGGCTACACGATCGGCATCGGCCACCTCGGCACCAACGTTGTGAACGGCGCGATCTACAAGAAGCTGAACTACGACCTGCAGAACGACCTCGTGCCGATCGCCCTGCTGCCGTCCAACCCGCTCCTGGTCGTGACCTCCAACCAGATCCCGGCCAAGGATCTCAAGGAGCTGGTCGCTTACCTCAAGGCCAACGCCGACAAGATCTCGGGCGGCACCGCTGGCATGGGCTCGGGCTCGCACATCGGCGTGCTCGCCTTCTTCGCCGCCACCGGCACCAACTACCAGCTCGTGCCCTATCGCGGCACCGGCCCTGCCGTGCAGGACCTGATCGCCAACCAGATCCAGATCATGATCGACCAGTCCTCGAACTCGCTGCCGCACATCCGCGCCGGCAAGATCAAGGTCTATGCCGTGACCGCCAAGCAGCGCAACGCCGCCGCCCCCGACATCCCGACGACGGCCGAGGCCGGCTTCCCCGGCATCGAGGTCGCGATCTGGCACGGGCTGTGGGCGCCCAAGGGCACGCCGCCGGAGATCATCGCCAAGCTCAATGCTGCCGCGATCGTGGCGCTGAAGGACCCCGAGGTCCGCCGCAAGCTGGAAGATCTCGGCCAGGACATCCCGACGCCGGAGCAGATGGCGCCCGCTACCTTCGCCGCCTTTCAGAAGGCCGAAGTCGCCAAGTGGACGCCGATCATCGAGAAGGCCGGCGTGAAGATCGAATGATCGCTCAATCCTTGTAGCTGGGCGGCACCGGACAAGGTGGCAGGAGCTTCTCCAGCACCTTGGCGACGCCCAGCAGCTTCGCCTCGCCCCAGCGCTTGCCCACGAGCTGCAGGCCGATCGGCAGGCCGTCGCGCGAAAAGCCGCAGGGCAGCACGATCGACGGCTGGCCGGTCAGGTTGGCCAGGTAGTTGTACGAACAGCCGGCGAAGAAATACGGGTGGTCGACGCCGTCGATTCGAAGCGGCTCGCTTTGCTTCTGGCGAATGAAGGCCGCATCCGGCATCACCGGCATCAGCCAGGCATCGTAGTCGTCGAGAAACTGCTCGCACTGCCGGATCACCCGGTCGCGGCGGTCGAGTACTGCAAAGAACTGCGCCATGTCGAGACGGGCCGCGCGCGCCACCGAGCGGACAGAAGGATCGGCGGACTCGCGCCGGGCGAAAAACCGCTCACGCTCGGCCAAGGGTTGTAGGGCGCGGACCTCGTACTGAAGGAGGTCGGACCAGTCGTCCCAACTCTGCTGCCAATCGAAGGAAGCCGGTTCGGCATGCTTTACCTTGGCGCCGGCCTTTCCCAGCAGGCGGGCGGTGGCCTGGACGACGGCCACGGTATCGGCTGAAACACGGACCAGCGGATTGCTGTCGAGAACCGCGATGCGCAGGTCCTTCGGCTTGAAAGCAGGAGTGGGCCCAAGTGGCACCGGCGCCGCCTCGGCTTCGTTGCCGTCGGGGCCGGCGATGATCCGGAGCGCTGTCTCGAGATCGGCGACCGACCGTGCCAGGGGCCCGAAGACCCCCATGTACCGGACCGTCCGCGTCTGGCCCGGCAGGTCGGGGACATGCCCACGGCCGGGTACCCGCCATTCGCTGGGCTTCAGGGAAAAGATGCCGTTGTAGTGCGCGGGATTGCGCACCGAGCCGCCGATGTCGCTGCCGATTTCCAGAGGCGACAGACGCGCCGCCACCGCGACGCCCCCGCCCCCGGTCGAGCCACCGGCCGTGCGCCGCGCATCCCAGGCGTTCTTGGTCGTCCCGAACAACGGACTGTCGGTCTGAAAATCCATGCACAGCTCTGGCACGTTGGTCTTGCCCAGGATGACGGCACCGGCCGCCCGCAGCCGCGCCACCAGGCTCGCATCCGACCTGGCGATATTGTCCTTGAGCGGTGGATGGCTCGAGGTCGTGGCGAGCCCCGCCACGTCGAAGGCTTCCTTGATGGTGATCGGCACGCCGTGCAGCGGCCCGAGCCTGGCCCCTTTCTTGCCGCCGCTCTTGGCACCGCTCTGGGCAAGGGCACGGTCCGCCGCCCGCGCGGCCTTCATCGCGCCGGCACGGTCGACGACCACCAGCGCGTTGATCGGTCCATTGATCCGGGCGATCCGCTGCAGGTGCACCTCGGTCGCTTCGGCCGAACTCAACCGCCCGTTTCGTATGGCGCGTCCAAGGCCGGTGGCGGTCTCGAAACACGGGTCCATGCATGCCTCCCTTGCGCAATGCCGAGACTAGTCGCCCTTCCAACGGCCGGCTATAGAGCCCGAGGAATTCTTGGGGAAGCCATGAGCCTGAGTAACAAGACTCTGTTTATCACCGGGGCCAGCCGCGGCATCGGTCTCGCCATTGCGCTGCGTGCCGCGCGCGACGGCGCCAATATCGCCATCGCGGCCAAGACGATAAAACCCGACCCACGCCTCGCCGGCACGATCTTCACCGCCGCCGAGGAGATCGAGAAGGCGGGTGGCAAGGCGCTGCCGATCGCCTGCGACATCCGCGACGAGCAGAGCGTCGAGGAGGCCGTCGCCGAAACGGTGGCGAAGTTCGGCGGCATCGACGTCCTGGTGAACAATGCCAGTGCCATCAGCCTCACAGGCACGCTCGCCACACCGATGAAGCGCTACGACCTGATGCATCAGATCAACGGCCGCGGCACCTATCTCGTCTCGCAGAAGTGCATCCCGCATCTCATGAAGGCCGCCAACCCGCACGTGCTGAACCTCTCGCCGCCGCTCGATTTCGACGTCAAATGGTTCGCCAACCATCCCGCCTACACGCTCGCCAAATATTCGAT
>JAUXST010000324.1 GCA_030679805.1 Reyranella sp.
AGCGTACCGACAACTTACCCGACCCCCGCAACGTATGTCTTGGCTTTCGACCGCTCGCCTGCCACGTCCGCATGATCTGGAGCGGCAGGCCGTAGCGTGGGCCCGGTGGCGCGAGAAAGCCGAACAGCCTGACGATCCGGAGGCGGTGGCGCTGCTGGATGCCCTGTTCGGCAATAGCCCGTACCTGACGGAAACAGCCGTACAGAACCCGATTTTTATGACCGATCTATGGCGGCAGGGGCCGGAACCCATCCTTGCCAGCCTGACCGTCGAGCTTCGCGCCGTACGCGCGACGGCGCTCGAGGGCGCGCTACCCGGCGCCATCGCGACAGCCCTGCGACGCCTCAAGCGTCGCGTGGCGCTGGCCGTCGCCGTGGCCGACATCGCCGAAGTCTGGCCGCTCGAGAAGATTACCGGCGCGCTCAGCGACTTCGCCTCGGGCTGCCTCGATGCGCTGACCGATTCGATCCTGCTCCAGCTCGCGCGCGATGGTCAGCTCGCCATCGGCAAGGACCCGGAAGCCGCCGCCTTCACCGTGCTCGGCATGGGCAAGCTCGGTGCCGGCGAGCTCAACTACTCGAGCGACATCGACCTCATCCTGCTCTATGACCGCGACGCGCCGGCGCTCACCGGCAACGACCAGGTCTCGCGCCACTTCGTGCGCGGTGCCCGCCTGCTCGTGCAGCTGATGTCGGAGACCTCGGCCGACGGCTACATCTTCCGCACCGATCTCCGGCTGCGCCCCGACCCCGGCTCGACGCCGCTCGCCATGTCGACCCAGGCCGCCGAACTATATTACGAGAGCGTCGGCCAGAACTGGGAACGGGCGGCGATGATCAAGGGCCATCCAGTGGCCGGCAACCGGGCCGTGGGCGAAGCCTTTCTGGCCGACCTGCGTCCCTATATCTGGCGCAAGCATCTCGACTTCGCGGCCATCCACGACATCCATTCCATCAAGCGCCAGATCGATGCCCACCGCGGCGGCGGCACGGTCAAGGTCTTCGGCCACAACGTGAAGCTCGGGCGCGGCGGCATCCGCGAGATCGAATTCTTCGCGCAGACCCAGCAACTCATTTTCGGCGGCCGCGATCCATCGCTTCGGCTGCGCGGCACCTGCGAGACCATCCGGGCGCTGACGGCGACCGGCCATGTCAGCGCCACCGCCGCCGAAGAGCTGATCGAGGCCTACGGCTTCCTGCGCCGGGTCGAGCATCGCCTGCAGATGGTCGACGACCGCCAGACCCACAGCCTGCCGGCCGACGAGGCCGGTGTGGCGGCGATCGCGACCTTCCTGGGCTATCCCGATTCGGCTGCGTTCCAGCAGGCTCTGCTCCAGCGGCTGCGCTGCGTCGAGGGTCATTACGCCCACCTGTTCGAGGAGGCGCCGAGCCTGGCAGGTCCAGGCGGCAACCTGGTCTTCACCGGCACCGACGACGATCCGGGCACCCTCGAGTCGTTGAGCGCCATGGGCT
>JAUXST010000339.1 GCA_030679805.1 Reyranella sp.
CTCGAAGCATGGGCAGCAGACGTTGTGCTCGTTCCCATGCTTCGAGACGCCACACTTCGCGCGGCTACAGGGCGGAGGTTACCCCGCCCGACTCAGCATGAGGTTGGGTTTTCAGCTATAGAAGAACCCTCGTTGGAGGAGATACACATGCTCGATCAACCGAATGCCGAGTCACTGCCCGCCCTGACACAGGCCGAGATCGATCGCGGCGTGTTCGAACTCTACGACGAATATTGCCACGGCGGCATGGACCGCCGCACGTTCCTGCAGCGCGCCGCCGCGGTGACGGTGGGCGGGCTCGCCATGGCGCAGGCGCTGTTCCCGCGCTACGCCGATGCCCAGACGGTTTCCTTCACCGATCCCAAGATCAAGGCCAGGTACGTGACCTACCCGTCGCCGGGCGGCACGTCGGGCACCATGCGCGGCTACCTGGTGCAGCCCGCCGGCACCGGCCCGTTCCCGTCGGTGCTGGTGATCCACGAGAACCGCGGCCTCAATCCCTACATCGAGGACGTGGCCCGCCGGGCAGCACTCGAGGGTTTCCTGGCGCTGGCGCCCGACGGCCTGTTTCCGGTCGGCGGCTATCCCGGCAACGACGACGACGGCCGCACGCTGCAGGCCGGCCTCGATCCGGCCAAGCTGCGCACCGATATGGTGAACAGCGCGCGCTGGCTGAAGACGCTGCCGCTTTCCACCGGCAAGCTCGGCGTCACCGGCTTCTGCTGGGGCGGCGGCACCACCAACTTCCTGGCCGCTGCGCTCGGCGCCGACATGAACGCGGGCGTGCCGTTCTATGGCGCGGCGGCCGATACGGCGTCGGTGCCCTCGATCCAGGCGCCGCTGCTGGTCCAGTACGCCGAGACCGACGAGCGCATCAACGCCATGTGGCCGGCCTTCGAGGCGGCGCTGAAGGCGGGCAACAAGCGCTACGAGATGTTCATCTATCCCGGCACCCAGCACGGCTTTCACAACAACTCGACGCCGCGCTACAACGAGGCCCAGGCCAGGATCGCCTGGGACCGCACGATCGCGTTCTTCCGGAAGAATTTGGCCTGAGGCCATCCCGTCGTCTCTGCTCTCAAGAGGCCCTCTCCGCGCGCGTCAGCGTGGGGAGAGGGAGGGGACCCGCGCAGCGGGGAGGGTGAGGTGTCTTCCTCTTCTGCTGCCGAAGGGGGCGTGAACCCGCCGCCGGCTTGTGCCACCTTATCTGCAGAAGGTGACCCATGGCCGAATTCTCGAAGAACATGCAGCGGGCGCTCGACGCCGTGCGCGTCCTGTCGCCGGAGCAACAGGATCTTCTCGCCGCGGAGTTGATGGAGCATGCGCGGCTCCTGACCCTGCCGCCGACACGGCTTTCCCCCGGGGAGCGCGCCGAGCTGGAGGCCGCGCTGGTTGCCGCGCGACGCGGTGAGTTCGCGGGCGATGCCGAGGTGAACGCGATGTACGCCAAGCATGGCCTATAGCATCCGCTATCTGCCGCAGGCCGTTCGACAACTCGACGAGATCTTCACCTACATCGCGGATCGCAACCCTGCTGCCGCCGGACGTGTGGCCGGCGCGATCAGGCGCAGCATCGAGAGGCTTGGCGATTTTCCCTACAGTTCCCGGCCGAGCGAAGTGCCCAGCGGTGCCGGGCGCATCGCTATGATCGGCAACTCGGAAGAGTCGATCAGGGTGCCCGCGATCTGGCCGAGGCCGAAGCCCGCGGCGCCGGACTGAAGGTTGTCGCCGTTCACAAGCGGACGCTCAGGCGCGCGGCGTAAGCGGCGTCGGACGGCGCGGCTTCATGGTGGCTGCGGGGAGGCATGAAGATGGTGTCGGCGGTGCCGGCACGATTGGCCCGAGCCTGTTGCATGCTCCTCCTCGGCCAGAGCATGCGCCCGGCGGAGCGGGCTGTTCGCCGTCCGTCCCGCCGCATTCCCCTCCGGCGCGATCTGGTAGTCTGGCAGCACCGGAAGAGGAATGACTGCCGTGCGCCACGACCGCATCGTTCTCGATCCCGCGATCCTCGAGGGCAAGCCCGTGATCCGCGGCACGCGGCTCTCGGTCGAATTCGTCATCGGCCTGCTGGCCGACGGCTGGAGCGAGGCCGACATCGCCGGCAACTACCCCGGCGTCGGCCATGACGACGTGCTGGCCTGCCTCGCCTATGCCCGCGCAGCGGGGAGGGAGACGTGCCTGCCGCCGCCGCAGGAGGCGGAGGGGACGTAACTCCACGTCGGCGACCCTGCCGCGAAGCCGCTTGTACCGCCTATTGAGACGGCCAGGCTACGAGTTCCCTCTCGAAACCCGACAACAGCTTGCAGTAGACCTCGCCCGATTCAGACGGTGCTTCCGCCATGACGCGCTGTAGCTCCTGGTGAACGTCGCCCTGTATGCCGAGAATGGACTTCCAGATGATCTCAAGACCGTCCAGGCTTGCCTTCGCGGCGTCGAGCGACGTGCCGAACCTGCGGAACTTTTTGTCCAGTTTGGGGTCGTCGTGGTTCCGGGCGGCATCCTTCAGGCTGGACACATCGGCATGGGCTTTGCCTTTCCAGAAGTGCCCGAAGGTTTCATAGGGCGCCAGAAAGACCAGCTTGCGTGCGGCCGATGCGGGCACGTTCCGTGGCGGCAGCGACATCAGGGCGGCGTATTTCAGGACCTGCTCGAGGCTGGACTTGCTCTTCGCCTTGATTTCGATGGCGACCTGCACGCCTCGACCTTCGACGAAAATATCCGGCTGGCACAATTCGAGCAGGCTTATCGTCTTCCGTTCGTCGATTCGCCAGTGCTCTTCCTTCTGGCAGCAGATGATCCGGAGAGGCAAGGAGGCCGCCGGATCGATGTCGAGCAGCTTGGCGGCAAAGCGGTCCGGCGCCAGGGTGAGGAAGGTCTGCACGGCGTGATGCAAGGGCGCTTCGAGCGTCCGGAATCGCTCCATGAGCATGCGAATGGTCTTCTTTTTGCCGTCGGATTGCAGCCCCCTGAACCTGCCCGGATTCCAAAGCAGATGCTCGATGTTGTCGTAGTAGAGTCCCGACCAGGACACTTGTCCTGTTGCGGCTGCCATTGGCTCTTCCCCCTCGGTGTTGCGATCTGCCGGTCTTGATGGCCGATCGATGATTATCGCGAGCGTCTTCTTCGCCTTGTTCCCGGGGTGACCAATTGCTTTGATCGTTCTCCGTCAGATCATCCGAATGGCCAACCTATCGGAAGTGTCGACCGAAGGCTTTGGGAAACCCTTCTTTGCAGAGGACTTTCGGGCGCTGTCTGCCCCACCTCGCAGCCACCGACCCTGGACGCGCCATCCGCTGACCTGGCGCAGGATGACCGGCGCGCGAGACACGCTATAGTGGCGCCCATGGATCGGGGAGCGCGACGGGCGGGCGGCGAGCGTCGATGACGCCGGAGGATTTCATCGCCAAGTGGCGAGGCGTCGAGCTGTCCGAGGTGGCGGCATCGCACGACCATTTCAACGAACTCTGCGAGCTTTTGGAGCTCGGCAAGCCGACCGACGAGGACCCCAAGGGCGAATGGTTCGCCTTCGAGAAGGCCGTGCCCAAAGGCGGCAAGGGCGGCGGTCCGGGCTTCGCCGATGTCTGGCGCAAGGGCTGCTTCGTCTGGGAATACAAGCGCAAGAAGACCTACAACACGCTGGCGGCGGCCATTGCGCAGGCGCGCGACTACGCCTCTCAGCTCGAAAATCCGCCGCTCGCCATCGCCTGCGACATCGACGAGATCCAGATTCGCACGCTGTTCACCGGAAGCGTCTCGGTCA
>JAUXST010000342.1 GCA_030679805.1 Reyranella sp.
GAACTTGCGGCGGTCGCCGATCACCACCGCATCGGAGATGTACGGCGAGAATTTGAGCTGGTTCTCGATCTCCGAGGGCGTGATGTTCTTGCCGCCGGCGGTGATGATGATGTCCTTCATGCGGTCGGTGATCTTGATGTAGCCTTCGTTGTCGACCATGCCGACATCGCCGGTATGCAGCCAGCCGTCGCGCAGCGTCTCGGCCGTCTTTTCCGGCTGGTTGAGGTAGCCCATGAAGACATGCGGCCCCTTGAGCAGGATCTCGCCCTCGGGCGATATCTTGAGTTCGGTGTGCGGCGCCACGACGCCGACGGTACCGAGCTTGATGCGCTCGGGCATGCCGGTCGCCGCGCCGCAGTTCTCGGTCTGGCCGTAGAGTTCGCGCATGTCTATGCCGATGGCGCGGTACCATTTGATCAGGTCGGGGGCGATCGGCGCGGCGCCGGTGCCGGCATACTTCACGCGATGCATGCCGATCGCGCGCTTGACGTTGTCGAGCACAGCAAAGTCGGCCACGCGATAGAGCATCATCAGGCCAGCCGACGGCGTGCGTCCCTCTAGTTTCGCATCGGAAACCTTGAGGCCGATACCGACCGCCCATTCGTAGGCCTTGCGCCCGATCCATGTCGCCTCCTTCATGCGGATGGCGATGCTCGAGTAAAAGCGCTCCCAGATCCGCGGCACGGCGAAGAAGGAGGTCGGTGCCACTTCGCGCACGTTCTCCGGCACGGTCTCGATGCTTTCGGCGAAGTTGGCGATCGCGCCGGAACGCAGCGGCAGGAAGGCGGTAAATGTGCGCTCCGCGATATGGCACAGCGGCAGGAAGGCAAGCTGCTCGTCGCCGGTGCTCATCGGGATGAACGCGTCGGCGTTGGCAATCTGGAAGATGACGTTGCGGTGCGACAGCATCGCACCCTTTGCCGGCCCGGTGGTACCGGAGGTGTAGACGAGGAGGGCGAGTTCCTCGGCCTTCGACGCTGCGACGAGTTCGTCCCAACGGCCGGGATGCTGGGCGTCGTAGGCGCGGCCGAGCTCCAGCAGCGCGTCGAATGGCATGATCTGGGGGTCGGCGAAATCCGCCAGCCCTTCCATGTCGAAGACGAAGACTTTGGCGACCGACGGGCAGCGCTGGCGGACCTCGAGGAACTTGTCGAGCTGCTCGTCGTTCTCGACGAAAAGGAAACGCGAACTGCTGTCGTTCAGGATGTAGTCGACCTGCTTGGCCGAATCGGTCGCGTAGATGCCGTTGGAGATGCCGCCGGCGCCCATGGTGCCCATGTCGGCGTACAGCCATTCGGGAATGGTCTCGGCCAGGATCGACACGACGTTGCCGCGGGCCAGCCCGAGCGACACGAGGCCCATGCCGGTCCATTTGGCGCGTTCGCCGTACTCGCGCCAGGACGTGGCGCGCCAGATGCCGAGGTGCTTCTCGCGGAAGGCCGTGCCGCCGTCGCGCGCCTTGACCTGGTGCCAGAATAGCTTGGAAATCGTGTCGCAGCCTTCGATCGCAATCGAATTCGTGTTGCTCTCCGATCTCATGTCCAACGGCCTCCCTTCACGGCGCCTCGGCACCGGGTGCCCAGCGCCAGGTCCTCAGCGCCAGGTCCTCAGCGCCACGTTTTGCGCTTCTTCCAGCGACGTTGCCCGCGCGCGCCCTCGTCCTTGATGCCGAGGTAGAATTCCTTGATGTCTTCCTTCTGCAGAAGGCGGGCACAGGTATCGGCCATCACGATACGGCCGACCTCCAGCACGTAACCGAACTCGGCGGTTTGCAGCGCCATGTTGGCGTTCTGCTCGACCAGCAGGATGGTGACGCCGCGTTCCCGGTTGATGCGAAGGACGATGTCGAAGATTTCCTTCACGAGCTTCGGCGACAGCCCGAGCGACGGTTCGTCGAGCAGCATGAGGCGTGGCCGGGCCATCAGCGCCCGGCTGATCGCCAGCATCTGCTGCTCGCCGCCGGACAGCGAGCCGGCGCGCTGATCGGCGCGCTCCTTCAATACGGGGAAATAGCCGAACACCGTTTCGAGATCCTGGGCGACGCCGTCGGGATCCTTGCGGGTATAGGCGCCCATGCGCAGGTTCTCGCGTACGCTCAGGAACGGGAAGACCTCACGGCCTTCCGGCACGTGGCTGATGCCGAGCCGCATCACCTTGTCGGGGTCCATGCGCTGGATCTCGCGGCCCTCGAAGGTGACCGACCCCTTCTGCGGATCCATGACACCGCAGGCGGTCTTGAGCACGGTGGTCTTGCCGGCACCGTTGGCGCCGAGAATGGTGACGATGCTGCCCGTCGGCACCTCGAACGAGACGCCGCGGATGGCCATGATTGGGCCATAGTAGGTTTCGAGGTTGCTGACCTTCAGGATGGGCTCGGACATGGTGCCGCCTCAGCCTCCCAGGTAGGCGCGAATGACTTCAGGATGAGCCTGGACTTCCTGCACCGTGCCCATGGCGAGCGGCCGGCCGTAGTTCAGCGCCAGCACTCGGTCGGACACCGCCGACACAAGCTTCATGTCGTGCTCGACCATCAGCACGGTGATGCCGAGCAGATTCTTGATGTCCTGGATCCAGAAGGCCATGTCGTCGGTCTCCTCGACGTTGAGACCGGACGACGGCTCGTCGAGCAGCAGCAGCTTGGGATCGGTGCAGAGTGCGCGCGCCAGTTCGGTGACCTTGCGCACGCCGTACGGCAGGTTGACGATGAAGCTGTCGCGGTACTGCTGGAGGTCCAGGAAATCGATCACCTTCTCCACCGCCTCGCGGTGCTCGACTTCCAGCCGGCGCACCGAGGGCAGGAAGAGAAGTTCGGAGAAGAAATTCGACCGTTTGTGGGCGTGACGTGCGAGCAGGAGGTTCTGCAGCAGCGTCGCATGCTCGAACAACTCGATGTTCTGGAACGTGCGTGCGATGCCGAGCGCGGCGATGCGGTACGACGGCACCTTGGTGATGTCGTTGTCCTCGAAGACCAGACGGCCTTCCGTCGGGTCGTAGAAGCGGCTGACCAGATTGAAGATCGTCGTCTTGCCGGCGCCGTTGGGGCCGATCACGGTGAAAACTTCGCCCTTCGTCACCTGGAAGCTGACGCCGTCGACAGCGCGGATGCCGCCGAAGTTGATCGAGATGTTGTCGGCCTGGAAGAAAGTCACCGCAGCCGCTCCGTCTTCATGTAGCTGCGCTGGCGCTTGAAAGTCGCCCGCTTGTACATCGGGAAGGTCGAAAAGAAGATCCTGATCTTCACCCAGCGGCCGTACATGCCGAGTGGCTCGAGCAGGATGACGAGGACGAGGATCACGCCGAAGATGCCGGCCTCGACGCCCGGCTTCTTGAGGAAATTGCCGATGGCGTCGCCGAACCAGCCGATCGGCGCCAGGCCGGAGGCCGCCGAGAAGTCGTGGAAGCTAGCGGGGATCGAGTCGCGCAGGATGGCGATGACCGGCGGCAGCAGCGCCACGAAGATCGCGCCGAACACCGCGCCGTGCAGCGACCCCAGGCCGCCGACGATGACCAGCAGCAGCAGCTGGATGGACAGGAGGATGGTGAAGATGTCGGGTGCGAGAAAGGCGATCTTGTGCGCGAACAGGACGCCGGCCAGTCCCATCAGGCCTGCCGAGTAGGCGAAGGCGATGGACTTGTAGATCGCCAGGTTGACGCCCATCGATTGCGCGGCGATCTCGCTGTCGCGGATGGCGATCCAGGCGCGTCCGGTTGGCGCGCGCAACAGGTTGCGCGTGAGCCACAGCGCCAGCACCAGGAAGAACAGGCAGAGATAGTAGAAGGCGGTCTCGCCTCCGAACGAAACGCCGAAGATGTGTGCTTTCGGGACCGCCATTCCGGACAGGCCGTGCGTCACCGATTCCCAGCGGCTGAAGACCTCCTGGATGATCACCGAAAAAGCCAGCGTCGCGATGGCGAGGTAGATGCCGGTCATGCGCAGTGCCGGCAGTCCGACGACGAGGCCGCAGGCCGTGGCGAGCGTGACGGCCATTGCCGCGGAGACCACCCAGGGCACGCCATGCTCGATGAAGAAGGCGTGCGCATAGGCGCCGATGCCGAGGAAGGCCGCATGGCCGAGCGACACCAGCCCGGTATAGCCGACCAAAACCATGAGAGAGACGCCGGTGATGGCGTAGATGAAGACCCAGGTCGTCTCGCCGACATAGTAGGCGGGGAGCACGGCCGGCAGCAGCACCACCAGCGCGGCAAGCAGTACGTACCAGGACGCGTCGATGCGGTCGCGGAACAGCCTGGTGTCCTGCTCGTACGACGTCTTGAACGGGAACCGCATGCGTCGCGCCTCTACACTTTTTTCCGGCCCGGCGTTCCGAACAGGCCCTGCGGCCGCACCACCAGCATGACCAGCAGCACGATGTAGGGCGCCGTGTCCTTGAAGCCGTCCGGCAAGGTGGCGCCGGCGTAGAGTTCGATCAGGCCGATCACGATGCCGCCGACCAATGCGCCCGGGATCGAGCCAAAACCGCCCAGCACCGCGGCGGCGAAGGCTTTCAGCGCGACCGCCAGCCCCATGTTGATGTCGATCAGCGTCACCGGTGCGAGCAGCACGCCCGCGGCGGTCGCCACGCCAGCCGAAATCGCCCAGATCATCGAGAAGATCCTCTTGACCGGGATTCCCATGTAGTAGGCGGCGAGCTGGTTCTGCGAGGTCGCCTGCATGGCGACGCCGATGCGTGTGTGGTTGAAGAAGCCGTAGAGCACGCTGCACAGGATCAGCGTGCCGACGATGATCGACAGATACTGATGGCTGATGGTCACGCCGGCGATCCTGGTCACGCCGCCGAACGGCGTCGGCAGGGTATAGATCTCCGAGCCCCAGGTGACGCTGGCGAAGGTGCGGAAGACGGCGCCGAGGCCGATCGTCAGCATGACGACGGCGAACTGCGGCTGACCGATCACCCGCCGCAGCAGGACCGCGTCGAGGAGCGCGCCGAACGCGGCGACCGCCAGCACGGCGATGAGGAAGCTCAGCCAGTAGTCGAGGCCCCACCACACGACGGCCATGTAGCAGACGAAGGCGCCCAACATCAGCAGATCGCCCTGGGCGAAATTGACGAGTTCGGTCGCCTTGTAGATCAGCACGAAGCCGAGGGCGACCAGGCCGTAGATGCAGCCGACCGCAAGCCCATTCAACGTGAGTTGCAGAAAAATATCCAGTTTCCGTCCCCGCGATCCGGTCGGGCGGTCTGATGCCGCCTTTTCACCATGCCAATATGAAGGCCGCGCGCGGTCTGTCAACGCGCTATCCCTCGATCCGGCAAAGTGTGAGAACGTAGCGGGACGGAGGCGCTCGATGGTTGCTGTGAATGTTCAAAATCCGATCATACCTGCCGCGACGGTGCCAAGCCCGTTTTATGCGGAGGAGCATGAGGCCTTCCGCGACATGGTGCGGCGCTTCGTGGACAAGGAAATTGCGCCCTATGTCGACCAGTGGGACGAGGCCGAGGAGTTCCCGCGCGAACTCTACCGCAAGGCGTCGGCTGCAGGCCTGCTGCAACTCGGGTTTCCCGAGGAGTATGGCGGCGTGCCGACCGATCCGTTCTTCGGGATCATCAAGGCCGAGGAGATGGCGCGCCACGGCAGCGGCGGCCTCAATGCCAGCCTCAACAGCCACACCATTGGCGCGCCACCGATCGCCGTGCTTGGGCCGGAATGGATGAAGCGCAAGGTCCTGCCCGAGGTGCTGGCGGGCGAGAAGATCAGCGCGCTTGCCATCACCGAACCGTCGGGTGGCTCGGACGTCGCCAACCTGAAAACCACGGCAAGGCGCCAAGGCGACCACTATGTCGTGAACGGCTCGAAGATGTTCATCACCTCGGGCATGCGCGCCGACTATTTCACCGTGGCCGTCCGTACCGGCGGGGCGGGAGCGAGTGGCGTGTCGCTGCTGCTGATCGAGCGCGACCGCGAGGGCTTCGCCCGCACCAAGCTCAAGAAGATGGGCTGGTGGGCCTCCGACACCGCCCAGCTCTTCTTCGAC
>JAUXST010000345.1 GCA_030679805.1 Reyranella sp.
GGATAAGGCCGCGCGTGTCCTTGCCCGCCGCCCCCGCCTCCGAGCGAAAGCACGGCGTGAAGGCGGTGAAGCGCAGCGGCAGTTCCTTCTCTTCCAAAACCATGTCGTTCACCAGGTTGGTGAGCGGCACCTCGGCGGTCGGCACCAGCCAGTAGCCGTTGTCGGTGTGGAACATGTCCTCGGCGAACTTCGGCAGCTGGCCGACGCCGTAGGCGGCGGCGTCGCGCACCAGCAGCGGCGGACTGACCTCGGTGTAGCCGCCCTCGGTCGTGTGCAGGTCGAGCATGAACTGCGCCAGCGCGCGCTCGAGCCGGGCCAAATGCGCCTTCAGGAACACGAAGCGCGACCCCGAGATCTTCACCGCCTGGGCGAAGTCCATCTCGCCGGTCGCCTCGCCCAGCGCCACGTGATCCTTGGGCGCAAAGCTGAAGTTGCGCTGGTTGCCGTGGCGGCGAATTTCGACGTTGCCGTGCTCGTCGGTGCCTTCGGGCACCTCGTCGAACGGCAGGTTGGGCAGCACTTCGAGCCGATGCGTCAACTCTTCGTCAAGGCGGGCCGCCTCGGCCTCGCCCTTCTTGAGCGACTCTTCCAGCGCCGCGACCTCGGCCATCAGCGCCTCGGCCGGTTCACCCTTGCGCTTGGCGATGCCGATCTGCTGGCTGAGCGCCTTGCGCCTGGCCTGCAGCCCCTCGCTCTCGGAAATGGCGGCGCGGCGGCGCTTGTCGATCTTGAGCAGCTCGACCGAAAGCGGCGCCAGGTTGCGCTTCTTCAGGCCTGCATCGAAGGCCTCGGGGTTCTCGCGGATGAAACGTATGTCGTGCATGGCTCAGACGGTGGGGTCCCCGGCCTTCTTCTCTTCCTCGACCTTCAGTTCTTCCTCGGCCTTCTTCTCCGCTTCCTCGGCCTTGAACTCGTCGGCTTCGGCTTTCTTGTCGGCGGCGTCGCGCTTCCGCTCGATCCAGCCGCCGATCAGGATGCTGAGTTCGTAGAAGACGAGCAGCGGGATGGCGAGCGCCAGCTGGCTCACCACGTCGGGCGGTGTCAGCACGGCGGCGACGATGAAGGCCACGACGATGGCGTAGCGGCGCTTGGAGCGCAGTCCCTCTGTCGTGACGATGCCGACCTGGACCAGCAGGGTCAGCAGCACCGGCACCTCGAAGGCGAAGCCGAAGGCGAACACGAGCTGCAGGATGCGTTCGAGATAGTCGGACGAGCGCAGCGTCTTCTCGATGTCGGGCGGCGCGTAGACCGTGAGCATGAAATTGATCACGTACGGCAGCACGATGTAATACATGACCGCGCAGCCGGCATAGAACATGAACGGCGTGGCGACCAGGAACGGCACGAAGGCCCGCTTCTCATGGCGGTAGAGGCCGGGCGCCACGAACAGCCATATCTGGACCGCGATCAGCGGAAACCCCACGATCAGCGCCACGAAACCCGACAGCTTCACCGTGACGAAGAAGAACTCGAAGATATCGAGGACGATGACCTTGTAGCCGTCGGACAGCGCCGGCTGGATCAGGAACGAGAAAATCGGCTTGGCGAAATAGAAGGTGACGAAGAAGACCAGGAAGAAACCCAGCAGGGCATAGATCAGCCGTTTGCGCAGCTCGACCAGGTGATCGAGCAGCGGCATCGGTTTGTCGTCTTCGGGTCCGTCGTGCGCTTGGGTCAAGGTCAGCTTCGCGGCATGGCTGGCGCGTTATGCCGCCCTTTGCCTCTCAATTCAAAGCGCTATTTGGTCAAAGCGCCATTTGGCGCCTCAGCCGGCGACCGCGGCCTTGGCCGGCTTGTCTTCCGTCAGCGCCGGTGCGGCGGGCTCCGCCGGAGCCGCGACTTCCGTCACGACGGGTGCCGGATCGGCGGCAGGTTCGACGGTAGGCTCGGCAAGCGTCTCGACCGCGATCTGGGGTGCGGATTCGGGCTCGGCCAGGGGATTGTCGATCGATGTGCTGATCTGGGCCTTGGCATCGCTCAGCGCCTTCTCGCCTTCGGCCACGCCCTCCTGGATCATGCTCTTGATCTGTTTGGTCGGGTCGAGCGACTGCAGGTCGAGACCGGGCCCGGCCTCGAGCTGCTTCTTCACCTCGTCGAGGTCGGACTGGCGGACCATCTCGTCGACATGGCCGCGGAACTCCGACGCCATGCCGCGCATCTTGGCCATCCACTTGCCCCAGCTGCGCAGAAGTGCCGGCAGCTCTTTCGGGCCGATGACGACCAGCGCCACGATGGCGATGACGAGAAGCTCAGGACTGTCGATACCGAACATCGGCGTTCAGACCCGGACGCGAAGTGCTGCGACCGCCGGCCCCGTCAGATCTTGGCGGCGCTGTCCTGGTGGACCTGGCCGCCCGCCGGGGTTCCTGGGGGCGTGGTCGTGGTCTGCGCCGAGATCGGCTTGGCGGTATCGCCGGGCTGCTGGCCCGCCGGTGCCTGCGCGGTTTCGTCGGTCGCTGCCCCTACGCCCTTCTTGAAGGCGTTGAGGCCTTTTCCGAAGTCGCCCATAAGCTGCGAGATCTTGCCGCGACCGCCGAACAGCAGCAGCACCACGGCCAGCACGATGAGCCAGTGCCATACGCTGAAGCTACCCATGTGAAAATGCTCCCAAAAACGATTTCGATCAGCGTATCGAATTCATGAGGGGTGATTATGGCACCCCGGCAGAAGGCCCGGCAACCTGCCGAATGAGGCCTTATCTAGGCTGAGCGAACCGTCTCGTCGACGGCGAGGGGCTCGTCGGCCTCGTCCTCGGCCGGTTCGAGCGGCAGATCCGGCTCATCCGGATTGAATATGGGGGGCTGGGCGCGCGCGTCCAAGAGCCCGGCAGCCTTCAATTCCTCCTGCCCCGGCAGATCGTCGAGGCTGGGCAAGCCGAAATGCTCGAGGAAGAAATCGGTCGTGCCCCAAGTCACCGGCTTGCCCGGTGCCCGCCTGCGTCCCATCGGCTTGATCCAGTTCTGCTCGAACAGCAAGTCGAGCGTGCCCTTGCTCAAGCCGACACCGCGCACCTGCTCGATCTCCGCCCGCGTCACCGGCTGGTGATAGGCAATGATGGCCAGCGTCTCGACCGAGGCCCGCGACAGCTTGCGCGTCACCGGCCGCTCGATCTTGAGTTTCTCCGACAGGTCGGGTGCGGTGCGAAAGGCGTAGCCGCCGGCCACTTGGATAAGGTTCACGCCACGCCCGGCATAGAGTTCCGCGAGGTCGACCAGCAGCCGCTTGACGTCGGCATCGTTGGGCAGCCGATCGGCGAGTTCCTTTTCGTCGAGCGCCTGCGTGCCGGCAAAGACCAGCGCCTCCAGAAGACGCAGATGCTGCGCATGATCGGGAGAGACAACGTCAGTGACGTTTCCGGGGGTCACGTTTTCGGGGGTCACGTTTTCGGGGCTGTTCTCTGACATGGTCTGGACCGTCACCGTTGCTCGGTACGCTTGCGAAGCTGGATGGGACCAAAACGCTCGGTCTGGCGAATCTCGATCTGGCCGTCCTTGGCGAGCTGCAGGCCCGCCACGAACGTCGAGGCGACCGCCGAGCGCCGCCGCGCCGGATCGGTGAGGCCGGCAGGCAGGAAAGCTTCCAGCGATTGCCAGTCGATGGCGATGCCCAGCATGCGACCGAGGCGCTCGGCCGCTTCCTCGACCGAGAAGAACTGCATCGGTGCGATCTGATAGGTGTCGGCATCCTTCGGCCGGACCTGCGCACCATAGGCATGCAGCAGATCGTAGAGCTTCACGTCCCAGACCGCGCGGCGCACGACGACAACGCCCTCGGGCTGGCCGCGGACGAAGATGTCGCGGCCGAGCTGCGGGCGGGCCATCAGACGGACACCTGCCTCCTGCATCGCCTCCAGCCGGCGCAACTGCCATTGCAGTGCATCGGCCATCTCCTGGCCCGACGGCTCCTCGCCGGCCGGCGGCTCGGGCAGCAGCAGCCGTGACTTCAGGTAGGCGAGCCACGCCGCCATAACGAGATAGTCGGCGGCGAGTTCCAGCCTGATCCGGCGGGCCTGCGCCACGTATGCCAGATACTGGTCGACCAGCGCCACCATCGAGATACGGCGCAGATCGACCTTCTGGTCACGTGCCAGGCTCAGCAGCAGGTCCAGCGGACCTTCGAAGCCTTCCAGGTTGACGATCAATTCGCCCTCGCCCGGCGCGATGACGTCGGGGCCGGCGGCGGCAAAGCTGTCGCCACCATCGCTGGGGGCCGGCGGAGGGGTTTGTTCGGTCATGCAGGTTCGGTTTAGTCCAGTGGGAGCGCCTGCCGCCACTGGATTTGACCCGGCCTTATCCCCATTCGGGCAGAAGCGCCGCGAGGCGGCGGCCGGCATCGGCCAGTCCGGCCCTGCCGGCGGGGTCGCGATGACGGGCCAGAAAGGCCCTTCCTGCCTCGAAACGCCGTCCTGCCACCGCAGTCATGGGCCCGGTTTGGCTCACGATCTCGACCATCTCGCTCATCCGGCCATTACAATGAAGGGCCACATCGCAGCCGGCCGCCAGGGCGCGCGAAGCCCGTTCGCCCAACGATCCGCCCAGCGCCTGCATGGAGAGGTCGTCGGACAGCAGCAGGCCGTCGAAGCCGATATGGTCCCGAATGACCTCTCGCACGCCGCGCGCGGAAACAGTGATGCAGGCGGCGGGATCGATCGCCTCGAACAGCAGATGGCCGGTCATGGCCCAGGGCAGATCGGCCAGCAGCTTGAACGGCACGAAGTCCGTCCGTTCCAGCAGATCGCGCGGTGCGCTCACCGTCGGCAGTTTTTCGTGACTGTCGACCGTCGCGCGTCCGTGTCCGGGAATATGCTTGATCACCGGCATCACGCCTTCGGCCAGGAGCCCCTCGGCGGCGGCACGGCCCAGCGCCGCCACCGGCTCGGGCCGGTCGGCATAGGCACGGTCGCCGATCACGGCATGGGTCTCGGGAAAGGCGATATCGAGCACCGGCAGGCAATCGACGTCGCAGCCGACGGAAGCTACGTCGGCCGCCAGAAGCCGCGAATTCAACCGGGTCGCCTCGAGTCCCTGTTCGGGATCGCGCGCATAGAGGGCGCCGAGCAGGCGGGCGGGCGGCGCTTTGCGCCATTGCGGCGGCCTCAAGCGGGCGACGCGACCGCCTTCCTGGTCGATCAGGACCGGCGCATCGGCCCGCGCGACGCAGGAGCGCAGATCGTCGACCAGCCGGCGCGTGCGCTCGGGCGTATCGACGTTGCGGGCGAACAGGATGAAGCCCAAGGGATCGGCGTCGCGAAAGAACGCGCGCTCGTCGGCCGTGAGATCGGGCCCGGCGCAGCCCAGGATCGCCGCGCGCGGGCGGCTCATCGAAAAGAACTCACCGCGCGGGCGGAACCGTGACGCAATCGGCGCGGCGCCCCTTCAGGGTGCCGCAAATGCTTTGCGCCTGCTTCTCGTCGAGCGGACCCGCCTGGACGCGATACCACACGCCCTTGTCGCCGAGATCGACGCGGACCGCCTGCATGCGCAGGTTGGCCAGCACGTCGCCGTGCGCGCTTTGCAGGCGTGCCCAGGTCGACTTCGCCACGTCCTCGCTCTTCACCGCGGCGATCTGAACCCGCCATCCGCCGGTCGGGCCGGACATGTTCTCGATCAGGCTGGCGATGCTGGGGCCGGCCTCCGTAGGCGCAGGCGCCGTGGCGACAGCGGATTGCGCGACGGCGGGCTGCGCGGTACCCGGCGGAGTCGTCACGGCGGCCGGTGCAGGCGTCGGGCCGGTGCCCGGTGCGGTCGGTTGCACCGGCGTCGGGGTCTTGGCGGCAATGACTTCCGGCGGCTTCGGCGCCGCGGGTGCCGGCAGGCCGGCCGGCGGCAGCTTGGGCGTTTCCGCCGTCGGCAGCAGCTTCTCCGGCTGGGTCGGCACCGCGCCCGGCGCGATACGATTGAAGACTTCCTTGTCCTGGTTGGGCGGCACGAGGCCGCCGGCGTTTTCCGGCTTCACTCGCGACGGCGTCGCCGGTGCCTGCACGACCAGCGGTTCCAGCCCACGGCCGCCCGCCTTCACGTCCTGATTATGGGCCCACCACACGACGGAGCCGAAACTGGCGATGGCCGCGATCGAGACCATGACGGTCAGGATCTGGCCGCGGCGTCGGTTGACGCGCATCAACAAGGAGTCCCGCGGCGGCGGCGGGATGGAATCGGGCTCGTGAGCGACGGGCCGAGGCGGCGGATCGAGCCGTACGGCAACCGACTCGTTGGGTCGGTAAATCGTTGGACCGTCGCCGGAGGGGGACCGGCGCATATGCATTTTTTATCTCATTTCATCGACGGGTGTGACGCCGAAGACCTTTAGACCTGATCCTATCACAAATCCGACCGCCTGTACCAATGCCAGACGCGCCCGGCTGAGATCGGCGTCGCCTTCGATGACGAATTTCAGTTCCGGCTCTTTGGACCCGCGCGTCCAATGGGCATGGAAGGCCGCCGCCAGGTCATAGAGGAAGAACGCGATACGATGCGGCTCATGCGCCAGCGCCGCCGCCTCGACCTGGCGGGGCCATTGGGCGATCAACCGCACCAGCGCCAGTTCGCCCGTGTCGGACAATCGATCGAGCGGTGCTGTCACCAGACCATCGATGCCGATCCCCGCAGCGGCGGCCTGGCGCATCACGGAGCGGGTACGGGCATGGCCATACTGGACGTACCACACCGGATTGTCCCGTGACTGTTCCGTGGCCTTTACCAAGTCGAAGTCGAAGGCCGCGTCGTTCTTGCGCGTCAGCATCGTGAAGCGCACGACGTCGGGGCCGACCTCGTCGAGCAAGTCGCGCAGAGTCTCGAAGGTACCGGCGCGCTTGGACATGCGCACCAGTTCGCCGTTCTTCAGCACGCGCACGAGCTGGCAGAGCTTGACGTCGAGTTCACCCTTCTTGCCGGTGATGGCGCTCACCGCCGCCTTCAAGCGCTTGACGTAGCCGCCGTGATCGGCGCCCCAGATGTCGATCATGTCGGCAAAGCCACGCACGAACTTGTCGTGATGGTAGGCGATGTCGTTGGCAAAATAAGTCCAGCTGCCGTCCGACTTCTTGAGTGGTCGGTCGACATCGTCACCAAACTGCGTCGAGCGGAACAGGGTCTGCTCGCGATCCTCCCAGTCGTCGGGCTTCTGGCCCTTGGGTGGCTCTAGCCGGCCTTGATAGATCAGCTTCTGCCTGGTGAGCGTCTCGAAGGCGCGATCGACCGCGCCGCTCTCGACCAGCGCGCGTTCCGATGAAAAGACGTCGATACGGACGCCAAGCGTCTCGAGATCGGTCCGGATCTCGGCCATCAGGGTGGCGATCGCGAAGCTGCGCATCTCGGGCAGCCAGTCGGCTTCGGGCTTGTCGATCCAGCGCGCGCCGTCACGCTTGGCGATCGCGGTACCGACGTCCTTGAGATATTCGCCAGGATAGAGGCCCGTCGGGATTTCTCCGATCGTCTCACCCAGCGCCTCCTTGTAACGGAGGTAGGTCGACTGGCCGAGCTTGTCGACCTGGGCGCCGGAATCGTTGATGTAATATTCCTTGGTGACGGCGTAGCCCGCCTTGTCGAGCAGGTTGGCCAGCGCATCGCCCACGACGGCGCCGCGAGCATGCGCCACGGTCAAGGGGCCGGTCGGGTTGGCCGAGACATATTCGACATTGACCTTCTGGCCCGCACCCATCTGCGAATCGCCGTAGGCAATCCCCTCCTTCAGGCACTCGGCCAAGCGCGCCCGCCAGAAGGCATCGGCGAGCTTGAGGTTGATGAAGCCTGGCCCCGCGACCGCACCATCGACCACGTCGGCATCGGCCTTGAGCCGCGCCAGCAGCGGCTCGGCGATGTCGCGCGGTTTCTTGGCCGCGGACTTGGCCAGCACCATAGCGGCGTTGGTCGCGATGTCGCCGTGCGCTGGATCGCGCGGCGGCTCGGCGGTGATGGCGGAGAAGTCGAGCGACGGCGGCAGCTCGCCGGACGCCTGCATGCCCTGCAAGGCGGCCACGATCACGCCGATGAAATGACGATAGGGGTTCATGAGCGCGGGTATTACCGAAACCGCGGCCTTTGTCATCCCGACTGGCCGGGCCGACCGGTTGGACGGCCTATTCGTACAGATCGAACAGCCGCCGGTGCTCGTCGAGGGCGAAACGGTCGGTCATGCCGGCGATGTAATCGGCCACCAGACGGGCCCGGGCCTGGGTCCCGGCCTGCTCGGCGCGCTCGCGCCAGGGCGAGGGCAGGCAGTTGGGCTCGGCGAACAGCAGCCCGAACAGGTCGGCCACGACCCGGCGCGCCTTGGAGTGCGAGCGGTTGAGCCGCCAGTGCTCGTACATGCGCTTGTAGAGAAACGCCTTCACTGTACGGTCGGTCGCGGCCATGTGCTCCGAGAAGGCCACCACCGGCCGACCCAGCGCCCGGATGTCGGCCACCGACTTGGGCGCCGCATCCTTCAGGCGCCGCCGCGTCTCGGCCAGCACGTCCTCGACCATGGCATTGATGACGCGGCGCACCGCCTCGTGGATCAGCCGCGCCTGGCCGATGCCGGGATACTTCTGGGTCACGATCGAGAACATCTCGCCGACCAGCGGCAGGTCCCTGAGGTCGGCGATCTCGAACAGGCCGGCGCGCAGGCCGTCGTCGATGTCGTGGTTGTTGTAGGCGATGTCGTCGCTCAGCGCCGCGACCTGCGCCTCGGGGCCGGCATGGCCGTCGAGTTCAAGGTCATGGTCCTGGCAGTATTCGACGATGGCGGCCGGCAGCTGGGACAATGTGCGGCCCTGCCGGAGCAACGGGCCGTTGTGCTTGACCGCACCCTCCAGCGTCTCCCAGGTGAGGTTGAGGCCGTTGAATTCGGCGTAGCGTTCCTCGAGCTTGGTGAGGATGCGGAGCGTCTGGGCATTATGGTCGAAGCCGCCGTGGTCCTTCATGGCGGCGTGCAGCGCTTCCTCGCCGGCATGGCCGAACGGTGTGTGGCCGAGATCGTGCGCCAGCGCCACCGCCTCGCCCAGATCCTCGTCGAGCCGCAGCACGCGGCAGATCGTGCGCGCGATCTGCGCTACCTCGAGCGAGTGGGTCAGCCGCGTCCGGTAGTGATCGCCCTCGTGATAGACGAAGACCTGCGTCTTGTGCTTCAGGCGGCGGAAAGCGGTCGAATGGATGATGCGGTCGCGGTCGCGCTGGAACGGGCTGCGGCTGGGCGAATCAGGTTCGGCGTACAGGCGACCCCGGCTCTGCCATGGCAGGGTGGCAAAGGGCGCCAGCGCCTGGTTTCGCCACATCTCGTCGCCCACGCTCTGCGCCCTCCGGGTTGCGGCGCGGTTTTACGCCTTCCCGGCCACGCCAACAACCGCGCGGCCCGGCGATGTCCCCGGGCAATGCCCCTACTTGATGAGGGTGACCGGCACGGAAACGTGGGCAATCACGTCCTGGGCGACCGAGCCCAGCAGGATGCCGGCCAGGCCGGTATGGCCGCGGGTTCCCAGCACCACCATGCCGGCGCCGACCTTGTCGACGTAGTCGCTCACCACCTCGCCGTGACGGCCGACGCCGATATGCACCTTGGCGGGCACCCCGGCCTTTGCTGCCAGCGCCACCGCCGAGGCCAGCGCCTTATTGCCCTCTTCGCGGTGATGAGCGTCGATCTGATCCTTGGAGATGAAAGTCGAGATCGCACCGCCCAGGTTGGGCTGCACGTTCACGAGATGCAGCTCGGCGCACAGTCCGGCGGCAAAGAAGTCCAGCGCATGGATCACTGCCCGGTCGGAATGGTCCGAGCCGTCGACCGCCACCAGGATTGCCTTGAGCTTCGCCATGGCGGTCACTCCTTGCCTTTGCCATCCGGCGCAAGATCGACCGGGTCGGCGTGCGCGCGCTTGGCGCGGCGTTGAAGGTAATACCCGAGGGCGACCGTGATCACCGCACAACCGGCCTCGATGATGGTCTTGGCGTGGGGAACGGCCGCTGTGAGACGTTCGGCATAGGCCGGATCGGTCGCGATTACCTCGCCCGCGATGTAGCCCAGCAGGGCGCCACCGGCGACGACGATGATCGGGAAGCGGTTGAGCAGCATCATGATGATCGTGGCGCCGAAGATGATCAGCGGAATGCTGATCAGCAGACCGAGGACGATCAGGGTGGTGTCGCCATGGGCGGCCGCGGCGATGGCGATCGCATTGTCGAGGCTCATCACCGCGTCGGCGATGATGATGGTGCGGATCGCACCCCACAGGGAACCCTCCGCCTTCACGCCATCCCCATGCTCTTCCTCGCCCTGGACCAGCTTGATGCCGATCCACAGAAGGAGGAGGCCGCCGATCAGCTTCAGATACGGGACCTGGAGCAGCAGATCGACGATCAGCACGAAGATGATGCGCAAGACGATGGCGCCGCCGCTGCCGACGAGGATGGCCGGTTTCTGGTAGCGCTTCTCCAGATTCCGGCAAGCCAGTGCGATGACCAGGGCGTTGTCGCCGGACAGCAGGATGTTGACCACGATGATCTGCGTCAGGCCGCTCCAGAAGGCGGGCGAAAGCTCGATTCCCATATTCCCGCAGTCTCCGTCCCTGGTTAATGCTGCGCGGCGATCTTCATTGCGTCGTTCGAAGCTGTTAATGCAGCCTCCACCAAGGGGCAAGCCAAACCGGACAGGCCGGGGGAGAAGACCGCATGGCGAGCAGCGCCGGCTACAACAAGATGTTTCCCGTCTCATGGACGGAGTTGCACCGCGACGCGCGCGCTGGCGTGGCGCCTGGCCGACCTCGGGCCGTTCAAGGGCCTGGTCGCAATCACCCGGGGCGGCCTCGTTCCCGCCGCCATCGTGGCCCGCGAGCTCAACCTCCGCCTGATCGACACGGTCTGCTGCTCGACCTACGACCGCATGGAACGGGGCGGCAAGGTCGAGTTCCTCAAAGGCACGACCGCCGAGCAGGAACGGGGCAAGGGCTGGCTGATCGTCGACGACCTGGTTGACACCGGCGTCACCGCCCGGGCAGTTCGGGCGATGCTGCCGGAGGCACATTTCGCCACGGTCTATGCCAAACCTGCCGGACGGCCGACCATCGACACCTATATTACCGAAGTGAGCCAGGACACCTGGATCCTGTTCCCGTGGGACCAGGAGGCCGTGATGGCCAAGACCGTCCTCGAGCTGAAAGGCAGCCAGTGATGAAGTGCTACGTCATCCCCTCGCCCAAGGGCATCGACTCGCTCACCCTGGTCGATCGTCCCGATCCGGTGCCCGGCCCGCGCCAGGTGCTGGTGCGGGTGCGCGCCACGTCGCTCAACTACCGCGACCTGCTAACTGTCGAAGCGCAGTACGCACGTGCGGCCCCCAAGCCCGACCTGATCCCGTTGTCCGATGGCGCAGGCGAGGTGGTCGCGGTCGGACCCGGCGTCAGCCGCATCAAGGTGGGCGACCGGGTGGCGGGCTGCTTCATGCAAAAATGGGTCGGCGGCGCGATCGACGAGGCGGCACAGGCCTCGGCGATGGGTGGCGCGATCGACGGCATGCTGACCGAACTGGCCGTGCTGGAAGAGGACGGCGTGGTCAAACTGCCGCCCGGCCTCAGCTTCGAGGACGGCGCCACGCTGCCCTGCGCCGGCCTGACGGCATGGCATGCGCTGGTCGAGATCGGCAACATCAAGGCCGGCGACATCGTGCAGATCCAGGGTTCGGGCGGCGTCTCGATCTTCGCGCTGCAGTTCGCGAAAATGTTCGGCGCGCGCGTGATCGCGACCTCGAGTTCCGCCGCCAAGGCCGAGCGGCTGAGGAAAATGGGCGCCGAGGCCGTGATCGACTACAAGGCCACGCCCGACTGGGACAAGGAGACGATGCGGCTGACGGCCAACCGCGGGGCCGACATCACCGTCGAGGTGGGTGGCGCCGGCACGCTGCCGCGCTCCTTCCTCGCCACCCGCCTCGGCGGACGCATCGCCGTCATCGGGCTTCTTTCGGGCATGGCCCAGGTCGACCCGATGCCGATCCTGCGCCGGAACCTCCGGGTGCAAGGCCTCTATGTCGGCAGCAAGCAGATGTTCGAGGCGATGAACCGAGCCATCGAGGCCAACGGGCTGAAACCCGTCATCGACAAGGTGTTTCCCTTCGCCGAAGCGAAAGAGGCGTACCGGCACCTCAAGGGCCAGAGCCACTTCGGCAAGATCGTGATCGCGCACGCGTAGAGAGGCTTCGATGGAAAATCTGTGGTCGAACGACGACGCCCGGCAAGCGATCGCGCGGCATGCAGCCAAGGGCATCAACGAGGACCTGGCGTTGCGCGTCTACACCACGCGCCTGCTGGGCGGCGAGCCGCGGCTGGTGCTGCATGGCGGCGGCAATACCTCGGTGAAGACCACGATGCCCGACATCACGGGCCAGCCGGTCGAGGTGTTGTGCGTAAAAGGCAGTGGATGGGACATGGGCACCATCGAGGCACCGGGCCTGCCCGCGGTGCGCCTGGCACCGCTGCGTGAACTGAAAGGCCTGCAGGCGCTCTCCGACGAGGACATGGTCAATGTCCAGCGCTGCAACCTGCTCGACTCCAAGTCGCCCAACCCCTCGGTCGAGACGCTGCTGCACGCCTTCCTGCCGCACAAGTTCATCGACCACACGCATTCCAACGCGGTGCTGTCGCTGACCGACCAGCCCGACGGCGAGGCGCTCGCACGCGATGTGTTCGGCAAGCGCGCGGCACTGGTGCCTTACGTCATGCCGGGCTTCGCACTCGCCAAGAAGACCGACGAGATCTCGTGCGCCAATCCCGAGGTAGAGGGTTTGATCCTGCTGAAGCACGGCATCTTCTCGATGGGTGCCACGGCGGAAGAGGCTTATGTACGCATGATCGAGCTGGTGACGCTCGCCGAGAAGCGCCTCGCCAAGGAAACGCGCAAGATTTTTGCAGGCGTCACGCTGCCCAAGAAGGTCGCAAGCGCCGCCGACGTGGCGCCGATCCTGCGCGGGCTGCTGTCGCTGCCGGCGAAAGACGGAGGCCGCGAGGCGACGCAGCGTTTCGTATTCGAGTTCCGCACCGGGCCAGAGATCCTGGCCTATGTCGGCGGCAAGGAAGTCGCCCGCTACAGCCAGCAGGGCCCGGTGACGCCCGACCACGCCATCCGCACCAAGGGCATGCCGTTGATTGCGCCTGCCCCCGAGGCCGGCAAGCTCGACGTCTTCAAGAAGGAGGCGACGGCGGCGCTCGACGCCTATGTCGCCGGCTATCACGCCTACTTCGCGCACCACAACACCAAGCAGATGCCGCCGAAGAAAGAACTCGATCCGATCCCGCGCGTCGTGCTGGTGCCAGGCCTCGGCCTGTTCGGCCTCGGCAACACGTCGAAGGACGCCAAGATCGCGGCCGACCTCGCCGAGACGACGGTGGCCGTGATCGGCGACGCCGAGCGGCTGGGCACCTACGAGTGCATTCCCGAACCCGACATCTTCGACATCGAATACTGGTCGCTCGAACAGGCCAAGCTCAGCGCCGCGGCCGAGAAGCCGCTGGCGCGCCGCATCGTCGTCGTCACCGGCGGCGGCTCGGGCATCGGCGCCGCTACAGCGGCGGCCTTCGCGCGCGAGGGCGCCGAGGTGGCCGTGCTCGACCGCGACGTTTCCAAGGTGAAGGGCTTCGGCATCGCCTGCGACGTCACCGACCCCGCCTCGGTGCGCGCCGCCTTCGACAAGGTTGCCGCGACCTATGGCGGCGTCGACATCGTCGTCTCCAACGCAGGCGCGGCCTGGCAGGGCCGCATCGGCGACGTCGACGACGCGACCCTGCGCAAGAGCTTCGAGCTCAACTTCTGGGCCCACCAGAGCGTGGCGCAGAACGCCGTGCGGATCATGCGCACCCAGGGACTGGGCG
>JAUXST010000347.1 GCA_030679805.1 Reyranella sp.
GTGCTGTGGCGCGGCCAGGCCGCGGTGCCCGCCCCGACACCGGCGCCCGCAGCGGCAATCGATCTGCAGGCCGTGCGCGCCGATGCCGCCGCCGTGGCCAATGCAGCGGTCGAGGCCGCGCGGCGCGATCTCAGCACGAAGCTCGACGACCTCGAGAAGCGGCTGCGCGCGACTTCTGCGGCAGCTGCAGAGCGTCCGGCAGCGGCACCCGATCCCGCGATCGCCGAGTTGCGCAGCAAGGTCGCGGCCCTGGAGAACCGCCCCACCGCATCAACACCCGCCGCGCCGGCAGCGCCGGCCGCGGCAGCGCCGGCCGACAATGATTCCGACAAGGATATCGCGGCCCTTCGTCTCGAGATCGCGACCCTGCGCGCCGCGCTGCAGTCGCTCGACCAGGCGATGTCCGGACAAAAGGACGAGACGGCCCGCCAGCGCGAGCAGGCCAAGGCGCTGTCCGAAGCCATCGACAAGGCGCGCGCCGAGGCCGGTGCGGTGGGCGCCGGCGAAAAGAAGGCGCTGGGTGCCGCGCGTGCCTCGGCAGTGGTGGGCGTGGCGGCGCGCCTCAGCTCGGCCATCGAGTCGGGCCTGCCCTTCGCCCAGGAGTTGGGCCTGCTGGCACCGCTCGCCCAAGGAGATACCAAGCTCGGCGAGATCATCGCCGCCCTGCAACCCTATGCGCAGGCCGGTGTCGCCTCGCGCGCGACGCTGGCGGCGAGCTTCCCGGCCGTCGCCAAGGCGGCGCTGGCCGACGATCTCGCCGACGATTCGTTCGGTGAGCGTGTCCTGGGCAAGATCAAGAGCATCGTGTCGCTGCGGCGGGTCGGCGCCGACGTGCAGGGCGATGCGGTCGAAGCCAGGCTCGCGCGCGCCGAAGCGGCCCTCGAGGCCGGCGACGTCGCCAAGGCGGTCGATCTCGTGAAGTCGCTGCCACCGCAGACCTCCAAGGCGACATCGGCGTGGCTGGCACGCGCCGAGGCCCATCTCGCGGCCAAGCGCGCCGTCGACCAGCTGGCGACCTACGCCGTCACCCTGCTCGGCGCGGCACGGTAGCCGCCGATGACAACGCTGCGCATCCTGATCTGGTTCGTCGTCGCCGCCGCCGCGATGCGGGGCGCGGTGTGGTTGGCCGAACGGCCGGGCACCCTCACCGCCGAATGGCAGGGCTGGCGGCTCGACACCAATGTCGGCGTGGTGGTGATCGTGGTCGTCGTGCTGATCCTGCTGGGCGTCGCGGCGTGGCTGCTGTGGCGCTGGATCGCCGGCGCCCCGGGCGCGCTGCTCGAAGGCTGGGGCGACAGCCGGCGCCGGCGCGGCTACCGCGAGCTGACCCAGGGGCTGGCCGCGGTCGCGGCCGGCGATGCCGCGGAAGCGCAGAAGCACGCGCGCAAGGCCGAGCAGCTTCTGGCCGAACCGGCACTCACGCTGCTGCTGTCGGCGCAGGCCGCCCAGCTCACGGGTGATCGCGACGGCGCCAGGCGGGCGTTCGACGCCATGCTCAAGGACGAGCAGATGGCCTTCCTCGGCCTGCGCGGTCTGATCGGCCAGTCGCTGCGCGACGGCGACCAGATGACGGCGCTGGGCTATGCCGAGCGCGCTTTCGCGCTCCGGCCGCAGACGCCGTGGGTCGTGCACTCGCTGTTCGACATGCAGGCCCAGACCGGCCACTGGAAGGCAGCCCAGGACACGCTCGACGCCGGCATGCGCCGCAAGGTCGTCGCCGCCGACAAGGGCCGCGCACTGAAGGCGCTGCTGCTGGTCGAGCGCAGCCGCGAGGCCGAGCGCGCCGGCCGCGACACCGACGCCCAGGCGCTGGCGCGCGAGGCTTTTAGCCTGGCGCCGGAACGTATCGTGGCGACTGGCCGTCTGGCCGAACTGCAGATCAAGGCAGGCGATGCCAAGCGCGCGGCCAAGACGCTGGAACGCGGCTGGGCCGTGGCGCCGCATCCCGATCTGGCCGACCTCTATCTCAAGGCCGCGGGCGAGTCCGATCCGCTGAAGCGCATCGGCATCGTGCGCCGGCTGGCGGCCTGCAATCCAGACGACATCGAAAGCCACCTGGCGCTGGCCAAGGCCTCGCTCGACGCCGGCCTGTGGGGCGAGGCGCGGCGCCAGCTCGAGACGGCGGGCGGCACCTCCCCGCCGGTCCGCGTCTGCCGCCTGATGGCCGAGGTCGAGGAACGCGCCAACGTCGATCAGGCCAAGGTGCATGAGTGGCTGGCCCGCGCCGCAATCGCGCCGGCCGATCGCTCGTGGTCCTGCACCGCCTGCGGCGCCCATCACGAGACCTGGCGCTCGGTCTGCGAGAGCTGCAGCGCCTTCGGCACGTTGCAGTGGCGCGCGCCTGGCACCTATGGCCAGATCCTGCCGCCCGACCTGCAGGCCGAACTGCGGGGCACCACCGCGCTGCCTTCGACGACAGGAGCCTGACGATGTTCGAGACCACGCTTGCCGGCAGCCTGCCGAAGCCCTCGTGGCTGGCCACGCCCAATGTTCTGTGGGCGCCGTGGACGCTTTCGGGCCAGCCGCTGTTCGACGCCAAGGACGACGCCACGCTGCTCGCCATCCGCCGCCAGGAAGAGGCCGGCCTCGACATCGTGAGCGACGGCGAGCAGGCGCGGCAGCATTTCGTGCACGGCTTCCTGGCCGAGGTCGATGGCGTCGACTTCGACAAGAAGGTCCGCATGGGCATCCGCAACAACCGCTACGATGCCGACTGTCCGACGGTCACCGGCCCGCTCAGGCGCCGCAAGTTCGTGCATGAGCGCGAAGCCCGCGTCGCCCGCGCCGCCACGGCACGCAAACTCAAGTTCACCCTGCCCGGCCCGATGACGCTGATCGACACGCTGGCCGACGGCTATTACGGCGACCGCGTGAAAATGGCCTTCGCCTTCGCCGAACTCCTGAACCAGGAAGCCAAGGACCTCGAAAAGCTCGGCGTCGACGTGATCCAGTTCGACGAGCCCGCCTTCAACGTCTACCTGAACGAGACGGTCGAGTGGGGCGTGCCGGCGCTGGAGAAGGCGGCCGAGGGGCTGAAGTGCACGACCGCCGTCCACATCTGCTATGGCTACGGCATAGAAGCCAACAACAAGTGGAAGGAGACGCTGGGCGAAAGCTGGCGTCAGTACGAGCAGACCTTCCCGGCGCTCGACCGCAGCAAGATCCAGCAGGTCTCGCTCGAATGTCGCGAGAGCCACGTGCCGCCCGAGCTGATGAAACTCTTGAAGACCAAGACCGTGCTGGTCGGCGCCATCAATGTCGCGTCCGACAGGATCGAGACGCCGGAGGAAGTGGCCGAGACGCTGAAGCTCGCGACGAAATTCGTCGATCCCGAGCGCATCCAGGCCTGCACCAACTGCGGCATGGCGCCGATGACGCTGGGCGTCGCCTACGGCAAGCTGCGCGCCCTCGCCGAAGGTGCGGCGCTCGCCCGCAAGGCTTTTGCCTAGAGCAGAACCTGCCCTCTTGGTCCACGCGCCCAACCCAACGAGTCCGGCTCTCCGCACGCCGGAGAGCCGTCGTCCCGATCGCGTGTCACACTAATGTGTCACACCAAGTTGTGACAAATGTTGTGACACGCACTGCCCCGGAGTCCGGGCCGAGCCCGGTTTTGCGGGCTTTTTACGACGTCGTTTCTTCTTCACGTGTCACAGCCCGGCGCGCCCTGTGACAGGCAGCGCGATGCGTCCATTCCGACGTGTGTCATGCCGACGTTATCGGCGCTCGGTTGGGACGGGCTAAAAAACCGGACTCGGTCGGCCTGGCGTGACGCACCATCCGAGGCAAGCTCCACCC
>JAUXST010000356.1 GCA_030679805.1 Reyranella sp.
ATCGAACGCAGGCAGTCGCGCAGCGCGTGGCCGGCATGGAGGAACCCCGCCGGGTTGAACAGGATGCCGTCGATCTTGGCGCGATCGGCCTTGTAGATCGCCGACACGGCCTCGCCTTCGGTGTTGGTGTACAGAATCTCGAGTGACACGCCGAGAGCCCGTGCCTGCCGTCGGAGCAGATTGTCCAGTTCCTTGGCCGTCGTCGTGCCGTACAGCTCGGGCTGGCGCGTGCCCAGGTATTCCATGTTGGCGCCCTGAATAAGCAGCAACTTCATTGCGTCCCCAAGATGCCCAATGCGGCGCCCTCCCCAAGGCCCGCATCGGTTGTTCCGGAGAATCCTATAACAATTTTCGCACGAACTGAAAGCCACTAGATCGCAAGCCAGCTATCTCGGCAGGGTCGTCGCCCCCATCAGTGCCTCGTCGATCGAGCGGGCACACTGGCGGCCCTCTCGGATCGCCCAGACCACCAGGGACTGGCCGCGGCGCATGTCGCCGGCGGCAAACAGCTTGGGTACCGAGGTCTTGTAGTCGGCCACGTTGGCCGCGATGTTGCCACGCGGATCGAGGGCGACGCCGGCCTGCTCGACCATGCCGGGCCTGCGAGGCCCAAGGAAGCCCATCGCCAGCAGCACCAGGTCGGCTTTTAGCCGGAAGGCGCTGCCCGCGACCTCATGCATGGCCATGCGGCCGTCAGTGCCCTTGCCCCACTCGACGCGCACGCATTCCAGCGCCTCGATCCGGCCGTCCTTGCCGCCATTCGAGCCAATTGCCCGCTTGGTCAGCACCGCGAAATCGCGGGCGACGCCCTCCTCGTGGCTCGACGAGGTCCGCATCTTGAGCGGCCAGTCCGGCCAGGTCAGTGCCTTGTTTTCGTGCTCCGGCGGCTGCGGCATTACCTCGAGCTGGGTGACCGAGGCGGCACCCTGGCGGTTCGACGTGCCGACGCAGTCCGAGCCGGTGTCGCCGCCGCCGATCACGATGACATGCTTGCCCTTGGCCGTGAGCGTGCCGCGCGGGGCGGCGCGCGCCTCGTCGTCGCCGGCGACGCGCTTGTTCTGCTGGACCAGGAAATCCATGGCGTAGTGGATGCCGTCGAGTTCGCGGCCCGGCACTTCGAGGTCGCGTGGCAGCTCGGCGCCACCGGTCAGCGCAACGGCGTCGTAGCCTTCGAGCAGCGACTTGATCGAGAGCGTGGCGCCGACCTCGACGCTGGTGCGGAACTCGACGCCCTCGGCCTCCATCTGGCGCATGCGCCGGTCGATCAGCCGTTTCTCCATCTTGAAGTCGGGAATGCCGTAGCGCAGCAGGCCGCCCACACGGTCGGACTTCTCGAACAGCGCCACCGAATGGCCGGCGCGCGCGAGCTGCTGGGCACAGGCCATGCCGGCCGGGCCGGAACCCACGACGGCGACGCGCTTGCCCGTCTTCTTCGCCGGCACCAGCGGGACGACCCAGCCCTCCTCCCAGCCGCGATCGACGATGGCGCATTCGATCGATTTGATGGTGACCGGGTTGTCGTCGATGTTGAGCGTGCAGGCCGCCTCGCACGGTGCCGGACAGATGCGGCCGGTGAATTCCGGGAAGTTGTTGGTCGAATGCAGCATCTCGAGCGCGTCCTGCCAGCGGTCGCGGCGCACGAGGTCATTCCAGTCCGGGATCAGGTTGTTGACCGGACAGCCGTTGTGACAGAACGGAATGCCGCAATCCATGCAGCGCGCACCCTGCTTGCCGATCTCGGCCGGCGGCAGCGGCAGGACGAATTCCTTCCAGCTCTTGAGCCGTTTCTCGACCTTCTCGTACGGCCGGTCCTTGCGCTCGATTTCCAGAAAGCCGGTGGGTAGACCCATGGCTCAGAGACTCCGTTTATCTGTCATCCTGAGCGAAGCGAAGGATCTCACCTGGGTCTCGCGGGAGATGCTTCGCTACGCTCAGCATGACAAGTTGAAACTATTCCGCAGCTACTGCTTTCGCCGCCGCCGCCCGTTCATGTGCCTGCAGCAGCGCGCGCTTGTAGTCACGCGGCATCACTTTTATGAAACTCTTGAGCGCGTTGTCCCAGTCTTCCAGGAGCTCGCGGGCGCGGGCGCTGCCGGTATGCAGGTGGTGGCGTTCGACCAGGATGCGCAGGCGCTCGGCGTCGAAGCGCAGCACGTCGCCCATGCCGCTGTCCTCGACGTCGTGCGCGCGCTGGCGCGGGCGGCCAGGATCTTCCGCCCCAGCGGCATCGGCCGGACCGACTTTTTCGAGGTCGACCATCGCGGGATTACACAGCACATCGAAGCGGCCCCGGGGGTCGTAGACATAGGCGATGCCGCCCGACATGCCGGCCGCGAAGTTGCGGCCAGTGTCACCCAGGACCAGCACGACGCCGCCGGTCATGTACTCACAGCCATGGTCGCCCGTGCCCTCGACGACGCAGACCGCACCCGAGTTGCGCACCGCGAAGCGCTCGCCCGCCACGCCCTCGAAATAGGCTTCACCGGCGATGGCGCCGTACAGCACGGTATTGCCGACGATGATGTTGTGCAGAGGATCGCGCCCGCAACCCTTGGGCTGGCGAACGACGACGCGGCCCCCCGACAGGCCCTTGCCGACATAGTCGTTGGCATCGCCCGCCAGCTCGATCGAGATGCCCCGCGCGAGAAAGGCGCCGAAGCTCTGGCCAGCAGTGCCCGTCAGTTTCACCGAGATCGTGTCGTCGGCCAGGCCCGCATGGCCGGTGCGCCGCGCGACCTCGCCCGAAAGCATGGCACCTACCGTGCGGTTGACGTTGCTGACCGGCAACTCGATCTGCACCAGCTGGTTGCTCTCGAGTGCCGGCTGTGCCGCCTCGATCAGCTTGTGATCGAGGGCCTTGTCGAGGCCGTGGTCCTGGCGCTCGCTATTGTAGATCGCGACCCCGGGCCGGGCCGGCATCTGGTGCAGGATCTTGGTGAGGTCGACGCCGCCCGCTTTCCAGTGATGAAGCGCGCGGTGCATGTTGAGCCGGTCGACCCGGCCGGTCATCTCGGCAAGCGTGCGGAAGCCCAGCCGCGCCATGATCTCGCGCAGCTCCTCGGCCACGAAGAAGAAGTAGTTGATCACGTGCTCGGGCTGGCCGGTGAAGCGCTTGCGCAGCACAGGGTCCTGCGTCGCCACGCCGACCGGGCCGGTGTTGAGATGGCACTTGCGCATCATGATGCAGCCGGCAGCAATCAGCGGCGCCGTCGCAAAGCCGAATTCGTCGGCGCCCAGCAGCGCGCCGATGGCGACGTCTCGGCCGGTGCGAATCCCGCCGTCGACCTGCACGGCGATGCGGCCGCGCAGCCCGTTCAGCACCAGGGTCTGCTGCGTCTCGGCGAGGCCGATCTCCCACGGCGAGCCGGCGTGGGTGAGCGAGGTGAGGGGCGAGGCGCCGGTGCCGCCCTCGAAGCCCGAGATGGTGACGTGATCGGCGCGTGCCTTGCTGACGCCGGCCGCAACGGTGCCGACGCCGACCTCGGACACCAGCTTCACCGAGACGCGCGCCTTGGGGTTCACGTTCTTGAGGTCGTGGATGAGCTGCGCCAGGTCCTCGATCGAATAGATGTCGTGGTGCGGCGGCGGCGAGATCAGGCCGACGCCGGGCGTCGAGCGCCGCACGCGGGCGATGTTCTCATCGACCTTGTGGCCGGGCAGCTGGCCACCCTCGCCGGGCTTGGCGCCCTGCGCCATCTTGATCTGCAGATCGTCGGCATTGACGAGATATTCCGCCGTGACGCCGAAGCGGCCCGACGCCACCTGCTTGATGGCTGAGCGCATCGAATCGCCGTTGGGCAGCGGCTTGAAGCGATCCGCCTCCTCGCCGCCCTCGCCGGTGTTCGACTTGCCGCCGATCCGGTTCATGGCGATGGCGAGCGTGGTGTGGGCCTCGCGGCTGATCGAGCCGAAGCTCATGGCGCCTGTCGCGAAGCGCTTGACGATGGCGGCCGCGGGCTCGACCTCCTCGAGCGGGATCGCCGTCTCGGCCCACTTGAAGTCCATCAGGCCGCGGATGGTGAGCAACCGCTCGCTCTGCTCGTTGATGGTGGCGGCGAAGGCCTTGTATTCCTCGGGCAGGTTGCCGCGCACGGCGTGCTGCAGCCGGGCCACGCTCTGCGGCGTCCAGGCATGGTCCTCGCCGCGCAGCCGGAAGGCATAGTCGCCACCGGCGTCGAGCATGGTGCGATAGATCGGGTTGTCGCCATAGGCGTCGCGGTGGCGGCGCACCGTCTCCTCGGCGATCTCGTTCCAGCCCGCGCCCTCGATGGTGGTGGCGGTGCCGGTGAAATACTTCTCGACGAAGCCCGAGTGCAGGCCGACGGCGTCGAAGATCTGCGCGCCACAGTAGGACTGGTAGGTCGAGATGCCCATCTTGGACATGACCTTCAGCAGGCCCTTACCGACACCCTTGATGTAGTTCTTCTGCACCTCGTAGGCTTTCAGCGGCAGGCTGTTCTGCACCCGCACCTGCTCCAGCGTCTCGAAGGCGAGATAGGGGTTGATGGCCTCGGCGCCGTAGCCCGCCAGGCAGCAGAAATGATGGACTTCGCGCGCCTCGCCGGTCTCGATCACCAGCCCGGTCTGGGTGCGGAGCCCGCGGCGGATCAGATAGTGGTGCACGGCGGCCGTCGCGAGCAGCGCCGGGATCGGCACCCGCTCGGCCGACACCGCGCGGTCCGACAGGATCAGGATGTTGCGGTCGGCCAGCACGCAGTCGGTCGCTTCCGAGCAGATGCGGTCGAGCGCCTCCTCCAGGCCGGCGGCGCCCTCCGACGCGGGCCAGGTCGTGTCGATGGTGGCGGTGCGGAAGGCACCATCCAGCAGTTCCTCGATCGAGCGGATCTTCTCCAGCTCGGCGTTGCTGAGCACGGGCTGCGCCACTTCCAGCCGCTTGTGGGTGCCGGCATGGCGGCCCAGCAGGTTGGGGCGCGGGCCGATCATCGACACCAGCGACATCACCAGCTCCTCGCGGATCGGATCGATCGGCGGGTTGGTGACCTGGGCGAAGTTCTGCTTGAAGTAGTTGTAGAGAAGCTTCGGCTTCTTCGAGAGCACGGCGATCGGCGTATCGACGCCCATCGAGCCGATCGGGTCGTCGGGCTCCTTGGCCATCGGCTCGAGGAAGAAGCTTATGTCCTCCTGGGTGTAGCCGAAGGCCTGCTGGCGATCGAGCAGCGTGGTCGGATCGTTCAACGGCGCCGGCACCGACGGCTCGGAGAGGTCGGACAGCTCCTCGAGCTTGTACTGCGTCTCCTTCAGCCACTCCTCGTAGGGTTCGGCTTCGGCCAGCGTCCGCTTCAGCTCCTCGTCCTCGACGATGCGGCCCTGCTCGAGGTCGATCAGCAGCATCTTGCCCGGCTGCAGGCGCCACTTGCGCACGATGTTCGCGTCGGGGATCGGCAGCACGCCCGATTCAGACGCCATGACGACCTTGTCGTCGTTGGTGACGATGAAGCGCGCTGGCCTCAGCCCGTTGCGGTCGAGCGTGGCGCCGATCTGGCGGCCATCGGTGAAGGCGATGCAGGCCGGGCCGTCCCACGGCTCCATCAGCGCCGCGTGATACTCGTAGAAGGCCTTGCGCTTGCCATCCATCAACGGATTGCCGGCCCAGGCCTCCGGGATCAGCATCATCATGGCGTGCGACAGCGAATAGCCACCGGCGACCAGCAGCTCGAGCGCATTGTCGACGCAGGCAGTGTCGGACTGGCCGTGCGGGATGATCGGCCACATCTTGTCGAGGTCGGCGCCGATGAGATCCGACTCCATCGTGCGCCGGCGGGCATACATCCAGTTGACGTTGCCGCGCACCGTATTGATTTCGCCGTTGTGGGCAATGAAGCGGTAGGGATGCGCGAGCTTCCACGACGGGAAGGTATTGGTCGAGAAGCGCTGATGCACGAGGCAGAGCGCCGACTCGGTCAGCGGATTGCGCAGATCGGCGTAAAAGCTCTCGACCTGAGGCGCCAGCAGCAGGCCCTTGTAGACCACGGTGCGCGACGAGAAGGACGGCATGTAGAGCTGGGCCAGGCCGGGCAGCTTGTGCTTCTTCTCGAGGTCGGTGAGCGGGTTCTGGGTCTGCTTGCGGATCGCCAGGATCTTGCGCTCGAAGGCGTCCTGGTCGGCGACCTTGGCGCCACGGCCAACGATCGCCATCTTGATCACCGGCATCTTGTCGATGACCGACTTGCCGAGACCGGTCAGATCGGTCGGCACGTCGCGCCAGCCGACCAGCTTCTGGCCCTCGACCCGGACGAAATGCTCCAGTCGCTTGACGGCGAATTTCCGCGCCGCCTCGTCCTGCGGCAGGAAACACATGGCCACCGCATAGTGGCCGGGCGGCGGCAGGTCGACCGCGGTCTTGCGCGCCCAGTCGCGCAGAAGGGCGTCGGGGGTCTGGATCATGCAGCCCGCGCCGTCGCCCATCAGCGGGTCGGCACCGACGGCGCCGCGGTGGTCGAGGTTGACCAGGATCTGGAGGCCCTGGCGCACGATGTCATGGGATTTCCGGCCCTTGATATCGGCCACGAAGCCGACGCCGCACGAGTCGTGCTCGTTGCGCGGGTCGTACAGTCCCTGTTTCTCGGGTAATCCCATCGACTCTATCCTGCTGGCGCGGAGGCAGCATCCCCCCGGATGCGTCCGTTCCGGCATTATT
>JAUXST010000358.1 GCA_030679805.1 Reyranella sp.
CGCCCAGCGGCAGGGCCAGCGTCATCAGGCCGATGGCGATCGGCGGCAGGCCGATGCCGATCGCGCCCTTGGCGATGCCGGCGACGACGAAGGCGCCGGCAACCACCAGCATCTGCAGTTCGGTCATCAGCCCAGCACGCCTTTCGCCAGCCGGTCGAAGGCGTCCCAGAACAGGGCGCGGAGGTCGTCAGTCTCCATCATGACCTCGTGCCGTGCCTTGGCGATGGTGAAATGCTCGGCGTGCCGCATGCGGGCGACGATAGGCCCGTGGTTGGAAGGATCGATCAGACGATCCTCGCCAGCCGTGATCAGGAGCAGCGGCAGGTCGATGCGCTCGAGGTAGCCCGGCGCCAGTGCCGCCGTCATCGAGCGCACGGCCTGGCGCGACCAGCCGATGGTGGGCCCGCCCACGGCGAGGCGCGGATCGGCGGTGAACCACTCGTCGGTGAAACGGTAGCGCCGCTCGTCGTGGGTGACGAAATTCGACGCGAACTCCCTCGCCAGCAGCACGAACGGCCCGGTGCCGAAGAGGTAGCGCTCCTCCACCGCCGATACTTCCGGCATCAGCATCAGGACCGAGCGCAGCATCGCCTCGCGCCGCAGCGCGGTCATCGGCGAGACGAAGACCCCGGCCGACAGCGGACCCGACCCATGCTCGGCCAGGTGCCGCAGGAGGATATGCCCGCCCATGGAATGGCAAAGCGCCAGGACCGGCCGGGGTGCGGCGGGGGACACGATCGTCTCCAGGAACAGTCCCAGGTCGGCGATGTACGTCGCGAAATTGTCGATATGGGCCTTGCCCCGGTCGGCCAACGGCCGGTCGGACAGGCCCTGGCCGCGCCAGTCGACGGCATAGACCGCGAAACCGCGGTCGAGCAGCTCGCCCACGATCTCGGTCGCGTATTTCTCGATGAATTCGCCGCGGCCGGTCAGGACGACGATCGTGCCGCGCGGCGTTCCCGGGGCGTTCCAGACCGCGTAGCGCAGGCGGGCCCCGGCCCCGGCAAGGAAACCGTAGCGATCGGCCGGCCTGTATCGGGCGACGAGGTTGGCCGGTACGAACGCCGGGGCGGCCGAGGGATCTCGATCAGTCATGGTTGGCTAGTCATGGGCTGTGGCGTTTTGGCGAAGCCTGGCGCCGGTTGCCAGTGGAGATTTGGGCAATTTGGCCATCTTCGCCTGCGGTCTCTTTACGGTTTAGGGAGGCACGGCTATAGATCGCTCCGGTCGCCGCATCGTCTGTGAAGGGTCGCAGACGAGGAAATCGGGCGCAAGGAAGCCTCCAAGAGGTCAGCCGCACTGCGTGGTTATCGGCTCGTCGGTTGAGCTGATCCGGCACGGTCCTTGCGTCGACGACCATCGTCCGCAGGAGACATGCGACCGCGATCCCGACGACGGTTTGCACCACCGGCGGCTTGTCGGAGCGATCGTTCAATCAATGATCCGCCAGGGTTTGGTTCTTCTTCTCGTCGTCGCGGCCACGATCGCGGGTTGGCGCCTGCTCGACGGACAGGTCGAGGCGGCGAATGTCGAAGGTCCCCTGCACGGCGTCACCTACGCGCCGTGGGCCAAGGACCAGGATCCGATCGAAGCCAAGGCGAGCGGCATCTGGAGCTTCCTGCGCACCGCCTTCACCGACGCCCCGGCGCCGGTCATCAAGCCGCGCAAGGACCAGATCGAGCGCGACTTCGCGATGCTGGCCGGCAAGGTCAAGTATGTCCGTACCTACCGGACCGTGGATGGCGGCGATGTCATGCCGGAGATCGCCGCGAAGAACGGGCTGAAGCTCGTGCCGGGCGCCTGGATTTATAGCGCCAACGAGGCCAAGCAGCAGTTCGGCCGCGAGGCGAGCGAGGTCAATGCCGAGGAGACCCGGGCCCTGATCCGCATGGCCAACCAGAACCCCAGCGTCGAGCGGGTGCTGGTCGGCAACGAGAACATCCTGCGCTGGGACGGCCAGAAGGACCTGCGCGATCCCAACGCGACCAGCCCGGCCCAGCTCATCCGCGAGATCCGCAACGTCAAGCGCAACGTCAAGGTGCCGGTCAGTACCGCCGAGCCGTGGCATGTCTGGCTCCACTATCCGGAACTCGCGCGCGAGGTCGACTACCTCGCGGTCCACATCCTGCCTTATTGGGACGAGAAGTCGGACGAGACGCCGCTGGCCTATCTCAAGAGCCGGATTGGCATGCTGAAGCAGGCCTATCCGAACAAGAACATCATCGTGACCGAGGTCGGCTGGCCCTCGAACGGCGCCGCGCGCCGCAGTCCGGGCAGCGGCCTCGTCAAATATGCGACGCCGGCCGAGCAGGCCAAGAACATACGCGATGCCGTGGCGTGGCTGCGGTCGCAGAACATCGAGCACTTCGTCGTCGAGGCGGTCGATCAGCCCTGGAAGTCCTACGATCTCGAGGGCAAGGCCGGCGGCTATTGGGGTTTGTGGAACGCCGACCGCCAGCAGAAGTTCAGCTGGACCGGCACCATCGACCGGTTTCCGCAATGGGTGAGCTGTGCGGCCTGGTCGGTCGCGGCGGGCTTGCC
>JAUXST010000360.1 GCA_030679805.1 Reyranella sp.
AGGCGATCACCGCGGTGGAGGCGAATTCGAGATTGGCGAAGATGCGCATGTCGAGCAGCGCGCGCGGCGTATGGAGCTCCCACAGCACGAAGCCGACGGCCGCCACGGTGCCGAGCACCAGCCGGAACACGATGACGTCGGAGTTCCAGCCCTCGCGCTGGCCGTCGGCGATGCCGGTCATCAGGCCCCACAGCCCGATGCAGAGCAACGCGAAGCCCAGCCAGTCGAAGGGCGGGATCTGGCGCGCCAGCGGCCGGGTCGGCATGAAGAAGGCGCCCATGAGGGCGGCCAGGCCGCAGAACGGCAGCGAGATGTAGAACACGTAGCGCCACGAGAAGTATTCGATCATCAGGCCGCCCAAGGTCGGGCCGATCGCCGGCGCGAAGACGACGCCGAGGCCAAAGATGCCCATCGCCGTGCCGCGCCGCTCGGCCGGGAAGACCGTGAAGATCGTGGCCATCACCAGCGGCTGGGCGATGCCGGCGCTGAAACCCTGCAGGACGCGGGCGAAGATCAGCACGTCCTCGTTGGGCGCCATGCCGCCCAGCAGCGCGCCCAATGAGAAGAAGAACAACGCGCCGATGAAGGTGCGCCGCTCGCCCAGCACGCCCGACACCCAGGCGTTCAGCAGCATGCCGGCAGTCATCGTCGCCATGTAGGCCGACGACATCCATTGCGCCTGATCCTGGCCGACGCCGAAGGCACCCATGACATCGGGCACGGCGACGTTGACGGTGGTCATCGCCAGCACCATCGCCACCACGCCCACCATGCCGGTGATGGTCACCAGCCAGCGATAGGCCGGTCCGTAACGCTCGGCGAGGAAGCTGGCGTTCTGGATGGGGGCGCCGGGAAGCGGCGCGCTAACGGACGTCATCGCCGGTTGCCCATCCTTCGAGACGGCCGCTTCGCGGCCTCCTCAGGATGAGGGATGGCAAGTTGAAGCACTGGAAACCTCAAGCTGAGGAGCGAGTACAACGAGCGTCTCGAAGCATGGGCATCAGCACGGACTGCTTGCCCCTGATCAGCGGACGTCAATGTCGACTTCGACCATCATGCCCGGCGTCAGCGGCTTGGGCATGTCGACCAGGTCGATCTTCACCGCCACGCGCTGCGTGATCTTGGTGAAATTTCCCGAGGGATTGGGCGTCGGGATCAGCGCGAAGCGGGCCATCGTGGCGCTGCCGATGCGCGCAACGCGGCCGATGAACCTGTCGTCGGGATAGGCGTCGACGGAGACGTGCACGCGCTGGCCGAGCTTGAGCCGGCTCACCTGCGTCTCCTTGATGTTGGCCTCGACCCAGACTTCCTTGGGGTTGTGCAGCAGCAGGATGCGTTGGCCGGCGGCGACGTATTCGCCCGGCAGCACGAAGGTGCGGTCGATCACGGCCGGTATCGGGCTCTTGATGGTGCGGTCCTCGACATCGACGAGCTGCTGGTGGAGCTGGGCCGCGAGATTGGCGACCTGGTGGGTGAGCGCCTCGATCTGCGCGTCGATCACGCCCAGCCTGTCATGGCCGACGCGGGCCTCGTCGAGACTGCCCTCGGCCTGTTCGTGTTCCGCCTGAAGCTGCAGGATCTGGATCTCGAGCTTGGTGACCGTCGCCTGCGCCATTTGGAGCTGGCGCTCGTTCACCACGCGGCTGGCGAACAGCACGCGGTTGCGCTCGAGTTCCAGCTTGGCGAAATCGAGATCGGCGCGCAGCGCCGCCAGCGCCTTCTCGCGGACCGTCACGTTCGAGGTGCGCGTGCGCATTGCCGCATCGGCCTGGTTCCGGTCGAGCTTGCGCTCGGCGCGCAGCCGCGTCCGCTCGACCCGGACGCCCTCGATTTGCGCCCGGAAGGCATCGGCCCTGAGCTTGGCGATGCGATCGTCGATGCGCACGAGCACCTGGCCCGCCTCGACCTGCATGCCCTCGCGCACCGCCATCTCGACCACCCAGCCGTCGGCGCGACTTGAGACCGTCACGATGTCGGCGCTGACGCGGGCGTCGTATTCGTAGACGTGGGTGAACCGCATGTAGAGTTCGCGCCCGCCATAGGCGAGCGCCATCAGCAGGACCGCGGCGATGACGAAGGTGCGCGGACGCAACAGAGCGCGACCGCGGCCGGCCGACCACTGCCGCTGGCGCGGCAGCGCACTCACCTGCGGATTCGCAGCGGGCGAGACCGTAGGCGCCGAGGCAGGCGCCGGCATGACCGGCGCGCGGGCGGTGGTGGACGGCGGGATGGATTGATCCACGGCGTTACTCTTCGAACTACTCGGCCGCGACCAGCCGCAGTGCCGCGCGATCGTCGGCGGCGGCGAGCGGACCGGCGAGCGGCTGAAGGCGGGACTTCACCCGCCCGAGCAGGCGGTTGCAGGCGCGGATCTCGGCCTCGCTGCTGTCGCGCAGCAATTCCCGCCGCAGGCTGCGGCCCACGGCGGCGATCGAGGCCAGCGCCGGGCGCGCCTTGGGCGTCAGGAACACGCGTTTGACCCGCCGGTCGCCGGGTTGCGCGCGCCGCACCACCCAGCCGTCGGCCTCTAGCAGGTCGAGCTGGCGGACCAGGGTCGAGCCCTTGATGCCGACCCTGAGCGCCAGTGCATTCTGGGTCATGCCCTCGGGATGGGCCGACAGGTTGACCAGCGCCACCCAGCGCGCCGTCGACAGGCCCAGCGGCTTGAGACGGGCATCGAGCACGTGCCGCCACAGCCGGGAAACCTCGGCCAGGGCGAGCCCCAGGCGGTAGGACGGATCGTCGACAGTTGTCATGAAAAAATAATAGGACTGAAATCGTTAGCACACCAACGATCCATACCCGCGTCCGCCGTCGGGCTGCAACGCATACGATGCATGACGGGCGATGCATGACGGGGGAAGTTCAGGCCGCCCGGACCACCCGGCGGCCGATCAGCAGGACCAGCGGCACCGCCAGCGCCGAGCACAGCGTGTAGAAGCCGAAGGCGTTGATGTAGCCCAGCATCGCCGCCTGGCGGTTGATCTCTTTCGACAGGCGGGCGAGCCCCTGGACCGTGTCGAAGTCCCAGCCGCCGGTCACCCATGGCAGCGCCAGCGCCTTGTTGTAGGGGTTCACCATCTCGACCATCCGGCCGTAGTTGGCGCCCGTGGCACGGACGATCTCGGCCACGCAGATCGAGATGAAGAAGCTCGAGCCGATATTGCGCAGCAGATGATAGACCGCCGTTCCCTCGGCGAGATTGGCGGCGCCGATGGTCGAAAACGTCACCAGCGTGAGCGGCACCCAGATGACGCCGATGGCGATGCCCTGGACGAAGCTGTTGGCCATCAGCGTGCCAGTGCCCACGTTGAGGTCGAGCCCCATCAGCCAGAAGCCGGAGATCGCCTGCAGCGAGAAGCCGCCGATCAGGCCGATGCGCGGATCCATGCGTCCGACGAAGATGGCGAGGAAGAAGCCCAGCGTGGCGCCGCCGCCGCGCGCGGCCACGATCTCGCCGATCAGCAGGTCGGGGAAACCGGCATGCTGCTGCAGGAGCGGCGGCAGCAGCACCATCGGCGTGAAATTCAGCATGCCGTAGATCAACACCAGCACCAGCCCGAGTGCATAGTTGCGGTCGAGCAGCAGGCGCAGGTTGAGGAAGGGCCGCCGCGCCGTGAGGCTGTGCGCGAGGAAGATCCAGAAGGCCAGCACCGCAATGAAGGTCTCGGCGATGATCTCGCCCGAGTCGTACCAGTCGAGACGCTGGCCGCGCGACAGCACGAGCTGGATGCAGGCGATGGTGACGGAGAGCGACAGGAAGCCCGTCCAATCGAGCGCCGTGCGGCCTGTCGGCTTGTCGTGTGGCAGGGTGAGCCGGAGGCCCGCGAACGACACGAAGCCCACCGGCACGATCATGTAGAAGGCCCAGCGCCAGCTGTAGAGTTCCGACAGCATGCCGCCGAGGGTGGGGCCGATCACCGGACCGATCACCACCGCCATGCCGAAGATCGAGGTCACGAGGCCCTGCTGACGCTTGGGGAAACTGTCGAGCAGGATGGTCTGCGACAGCGGGATCACCGGCGCGCCGAGCGCACCCTGCAGGACGCGCCAGAACACCAGGGTCTCGAGCGAATCGGCCGCGCCGCACATCAAGGTGGTGACGGTGAACAGGAAGACCGACCAGGTCATGGTCTCGCGCCGGCCGAAGCGGGCAGCCAGCCAGCCGGTCATCGGCGTCGCCACGGCGGTCGCCAGGATATTGAACGTCATGGCCCAGGCGATCTCGTCCTGGGTCGCCGACATGGTGCCTTGCATCTGCGGCAGGAGGGTCGAGGCGATCAGCAGCGTGGTGGCGTAGAGCGTCGAGCCCAGCACGACCGTGACCAGGATCAGCACGCGCCGGCCGAGCGAATAGGATTCACTCGGGCTCGCCGGCGGCGGCGCGGCGACGGGGGCGGCGGATGCGGGACTGGACGGGCTTGAACTCATGGCCAAGGCTATTGTAGCCTAGACAACAATATTCAACCAACCGCCTTCGACGCGGTCGCCCGGGAGGGCCCCCGATTGAGTCCCGACGACGACGGCTATATCGGCTACGTGCTGTCCGACGTGGCGCGCCTGATACGCATGGTGTTCGACCGGCGCGTGCGCAGCATCGGCCTGACGCGCGCCCAATGGCTGGTGCTCACCCGCCTCTATCGGCGGCCCGGCGCCAGCCAGACCGAGCTTGCCGACATGCTCGAGATCGACCGGGCCAGCGCCGGCCGCATGATCGACCGCATGGAAAAGGGCCACTGGGTCGAGCGCCGCGCCGACACCACCGACCGGCGGATCAATCGCCTTTTTCTCACGCCCGAAGCGCGCCGCGTCCATGCCCGCATGTGGGCGATCGCCGAGGCAACGGTCGATGATGCCCTGTCGCCCCTGTCGCCGCTGGAACGCGCCCGCTTCACCGGCCTGGCGGCACGCGTGAAGGAGCGGCTGCAGTCGATGGCCGGTACCGACGTCGCCGAAGCGACCGAAGCGCTGCCTCCTCGCGTACGCCGGGCTGCGGCATCATGAGCCGCGACCGGCAAGCTCTGCCGCGCCTCGTGCTGCTGGTGGCCGTGCCGCTGCTGGCCATTGTCGGCGCGGGATACTGGTGGCTGTCGGGCGGTCGCTACGTGGCGACCGAGAACGCCTACGTGAAGGCGCACATCGTGCAGATCGCGCCGGAAGTGGCCGGCACCGTCCGCCGCGTGCCGGTACTCGACCATGCCACCGTCTCGACTGGCGACACCCTGCTGACGCTGGAAACCCGGCCGTTCAAGCTGGCGCTGGGCA
>JAUXST010000367.1 GCA_030679805.1 Reyranella sp.
GTCGAACACGCCCGACGGCCGGCGGCACCACAGCAGCGTGCCGGGCGTGCTGGACGCGAAGCGACCCATCAGATGGGCGGCGAAACCGAGGGCGGCGCCGTCGTGGGCGGCGACGCGGCCGGACGGGGCAGGCCCGGCCTCGACCTCGTGCAGGGCGCCGGTCAGCAGCCCGCCCTCGGGCAGCAGGGCATCGATGGCGGGCAGGCCGAGCGGCACGGCGGTCTTGCCGGCGTGCTGGACGCTGTGGGCGCGCTCCAGCCGGCGCACCTTTTCGCGCAGGCTCGTCGAGGCGGAAGCCACGGCATCGTTGGCGACCCGGATGACGGGGGCCTGGATGATGGGGGGAGGAGCAAAAGCACTCGGGGAAATGACCGACATCGCCCCCTCGGAAGGCTGGGTGATTGGGGATAAGTTGTTCTCTTTTTGTTCTATTTAGATTCACCGGGAGAGTCAACGGGAGTCCGTGCTGGCACAGCGCCTGCTTTCTGGATGAAGCTGCCGTCCTGCCCCGGAGGCCGAATGACCATCCGATTTTCCACCCGGTTTTCCATCGTTGCCCTGCTCGGGGCCGCCTTCGCCCTGCTGGCCGGCCCTGCCCTGGCGCGCTGCTCGCAGAACCTGGTGCAGCTCGGGGCGGGTGTGCAGGTGGCCTCGCTCGATGGTTTCAAATTCGCGGCCGACACCTCGCCCAACCGCGCGGTCATCACCTTCGTGGGCCACGCCAGCTTCCAGATCGACACGCCGCAGGGCGTGCGCGCCATCACCGACTACAACGGCGTCAACGGCTTCGGCCGCCATCCCGACATCGTCACCATGAACAACGCCCACACCACGCATTTCACCGACGATCCGGAGGAGGGCATCACCTACGCCCTGCGCGGCTGGCCGAGCCAGCCCGGCGAGACCGAGGCCAAGCACGAGGTCACGCTGAAGGACATGAAGGTGTGGAACGTGCCGACCAACGCCCGCGACTGGGGCGGCGGCGGCGCGCGCATCAACGGCAACTCGATCTTCATCTTCGCCGTGGGCGACCTCTGCATCGCCCACCTCGGCCACCTGCACCACCGCCTGACCAAGGAACATCTGGAAGAGCTCGGCCGCATCGACGTGCTGATGGTGCCGATCGACGGCTCCTACACCATGGGCATGCCGCTGATGGTCGACGTGATCCGCCAGATCCAGCCCCGCGTTGTGCTGCCCATGCACTACTGGGGCCGCGGCCAGCTCGACCGCTTCGAGAGCCTGATGGCCCCGCTCGACGCCGACTTCGTCTGGCCCGACCGGCGCTCGGTCGAGATCGCCAAGGAGCAGCTGCCGGAGAAGCTGACGGTGATCGCCGTCGGCGGCGAGGGGGGCGGCTGAAGTCCTGCCCAAACTCCCGGCCAAACTCCCCAGGCCGAATTTCAGCTCTCCGCACGCCGGAAAGCCAATGACGACGGGCATTTCGCCCGATAATTGCGGACACTCGAATGTAACGCGTGTTGTCCGGAACGGTGTCCGCGATCCCAGGATAAGCCTTGTTCTGCGGGCTTTTATGCGTCTCCCGGCTTCTGCATTTGCAAGAGCCCCGATGCGCCGTGTTTTTCAGGCGTCGTTAAGTGTCTGTTCGCACGTCGTTATTCGGCGTGGCGTTGGGACGGGGTCGTTATTGGGACTGTCCACGACTTAGGAGTCGCGGCGGCTGCACTCAGCGCATAGCGCGAACCCGCGGGCGGCCGCGGGCAGGTCGTGCCGACATGAAAAAGGCCAGCGCAGTCCAAGCGCCAGCCT
>JAUXST010000373.1 GCA_030679805.1 Reyranella sp.
CTGGCGGGCGAAAACGTGCTCACGGTCATGCCGACCGGCAGCGGCAAGTCGCTGTGCTATCAGCTGCCGGCCCTCGTGCGGCCGGGGCTGACGCTGGTCGTCTCACCGCTGATCGCCCTGATGCGCGACCAGGTGCAGGCGCTGACTGCCGCCGGCGTCGCCGCCGGCAGCCTCAACTCCAGCAACGAGCCGGCCGAGAACGCCCGGGTCATGGGTCTCCTGCGCACGGGTGAGCTGCGGCTGCTCTATGTCGCGCCCGAGCGGCTGGCGCGGCCCGACACCGTCGAGATGCTGGCCGAGGCCCACGTCACCCTGATGGCGATCGACGAGGCGCATTGCGTCTCGCAATGGGGCCACGACTTCCGGCCCGAGTACCTGACCCTGGGCAATGTCGCGCGCCAGATCGGCGGCCGGCTGCAGACGCTGGCGCTGACGGCGACCGCCGATGCGCCGACCCGCGGCGACATCGTCGAGAAGCTCTTTCCCTCGTCGCCGCCGCGCGTCTTCGTGCGCAGCTTCGACCGGCCGAACCTGCGGCTCGCCTTCCAGACCAAGGAGCGCTCCTCGCGCCAGGTGCTGGCCTTCGTGCGCGCCCACGAGGGCGAGAGTGGCATCGTCTACTGCGCCTCGCGCCGCAAGGTCGAGGAGCTGGCGACAACGCTGGCCGATTCAGGTGTGCGCGCGCTGCCCTATCACGCCGGCCTCGACAAGCGCGTGCGCGACGCCAACCAGGATTCCTTCCAGCAGGACGACGGCGTGGTGATGACCGCCACCGTCGCCTTCGGCATGGGCATCGACAAGCCCGACGTGCGCTTCGTCTGCCATGCCGACCTGCCGTCCAACGTCGAAGCCTATTACCAGGAGATCGGTCGCGCCGGCCGCGACGGTCTGCCGGCCGACACGCTGACCCTCTACGGGTTGGGCGACATGCAGCTCCGCCGCCTGCAGATCGAGCAGAGCGACTCCTCGGACGAGCGCAAGCGCATCGAGCGCCAGCGCCTCGGCGCCTTGCTGGCGCTGGCCGAGGCGCCGCGCTGCCGCCGACAGACCCTGCTCTCCTATTTCGGC
>JAUXST010000381.1 GCA_030679805.1 Reyranella sp.
ACGCCATTCCCTCGAATGGTGATTTTCCTGCTTGCGTGTACCGACGCTCAAAGCGCATCGACGATCCCCCGTGCCCCGTTCCCGTCATTTGTTCCCTAGCGGGGTGTGCTCTCTTGAAATTGAGCACGCACATATGGGCACCGGATGATAGTAAATTACAAAATCTTGTGCGCGCAACTACATTTTGTAGACCGTGGTGTTGATGATACTAGATGATGCAAGTGTGCAACAGGTCATCCGATCGCGCGAATCGCATGTCGTCGAACGACTGCGAAGGCACACCGGATGGCGTTGCGTTGCGCGTCATCGAGCGCGCGCGTACAAGCGGCGCGGTCACTTTTCGAGGCGTGGTTCCTTCATGACGATCGGTACTTGGCTCTTCACGAAGCTGCACGGCGCACCTGTCGGCAGCGATGCCGAAGGTAACCGTTACTTTCAGGACAAGCGTGTGATTGCCGGGCGCCGGCGCAAACGCTGGGTCATCTACAATGGCATAGCCGAGGCCTCGCGCGTGCCACCGGAATGGCACGGCTGGCTTCACTACACGACCGACGCGGTCCCGCCTGTCGGCGGCCCGCCACGCAAGGCATGGCAGAAGGATCACCAGGCCAACCTCACCGGCACCGATCACGCCTATCGTCCGCCGGGCCATGCGCTCGGCAGCGGCGACAAGCCGAAACCTCACTACGAGGCATGGCGTCCGAGCTGAGACGCGTCGGCAGCAACGGAGGAATGGCGTGGGCCGCAATATCGTCGAGACGATCGTTGGAGCATTGGTTCTGTTGGTGGCCGGCGTCTTCGTGTTCTATGCCTTCGCCAAGTCGGACCGGACGGGACCCAGCGGTTATGAAGTCGTGGCGCGGTTCGGCCGCATCGATGGGCTGAAGCGTGGGGCCGACGTGACACTGAGCGGCGTGAAGGTCGGCACCGTCACCAGTATTGCCCTCGATCCCAAGACCTACCAGGCCGTCGTCCGGATATCGGTTGCGTCGAATGTCGATCTGCCGACCGACACCAACGCCAAGATCGTGAGCGAATCTCTGCTCGGCGGGACCGTCGTGGCGCTCGAGCCCGGCGGCGACAAGAAGCTGATCCGCGCCGACGGCGAGATCCAGAATACCCAGGATTCCATCCCCCTCACCGAACTGATCGCCAAGTTCATGTTCGGCGGCACCGGGTCCAAGTGATGAGCGTGCGCGGCCCCAAGGCGCCGCTGGTCTGGCGGCAATCCGACGGCAAGCCGGTGTCGTGCCTCGAAAAGATCAAAGTCCTGAATCAGAATGTGCAGGAGATCGAAAGCCTCTGCGCCGATGCGCTGGAGGATGGAGTTCTGATGGGATGCGACGTCGATCAGATCAAGGCGGCCCTGCACGCGCTTATCGACGGGCTGACGCCCCCCGGCAAAAAAGACTGAGCATGCGCCGACTGGCGATTGTCGCGGCCGCCATTGTGATCGTGGTCGCCACCCTGGGCACGGTTGCCGCCCAGACTCCGCCGCCGCCGGCGCGACCTGGCAACGCCAACCTGAGGCCGATCCCCGATGGGCCGGGCAAGCGCGTGGCCGAGCTGCAGGGGCTCGACAAGGTGACGGCGCGCACCCAGCGCTTCTATGCACCCGTCGGCCAGGCGACCCGGTTCGGAACGCTCGAGATCACGGTGGGCGATTGCCTGGTGAACGTGCCCGAGGCTTCGCCTGAGTCGGTCGCCTATCTCACCATCGTCGATCACAAGCCGGGCCAGGCCGAGGAAAAGCTGTTTGCCGGCTGGATGTTCGCCTCCACGCCGTCGCTCTCGGCGCTCGACCACGGCGTCTACGACGTCCGCGTGCTGGCCTGCACGATGGCGCAGGGCCCGGCGCCGCCCAGCTCGCGCTGAAAAGTCGCCGGCCGGTCGATCGCATCGGCCAGCAGCGCCCTGAATGCCTCGCGCGGGATTTCGACCGCACCAAAACTCCGCAGATGCTCGGTCATGAACTGGCAGTCGAGAAGGCGGAAGCCGCCCTGGATGAGGCGGGCCACGAGATGGACCATCGCCACCTTCGAGGCATCGCGCTCGCGGCTGAACATGCTCTCGCCAAAGAATGCGGCGCCCACCGAGACGCCATAGAGTCCGCCTACCAGGCGACCGCCGATCCGACATTCGACGCTGTGGGCATGGCTGCGCCGGTACAGCTCCGTATAGAGGTCGACGATCGGCTCGTTGATCCAGCTCTCGGGGTGCCCCGGCCGCGGCTCGGCGCAGGCACGCACGGTTTCGGCGAACGCCGTGTCGGCGGTCACGGCGAATTTTCCGGAGCGGACCGTGCGGGCGAGCCGCTGGGACAGGTGAAAGCCGTCGAGCGGCAGCACGGCGCGCAGCCTGGGGTCGAGCCAATGCAGCTTGGGATCGTCGCGCCGTTCGCCCATGGGAAAGACGCCGACGCGGTAGGCTTGCAGCAGGAGGTCGGCGGTGATCTCCGGCATCGCGGCAGCTACTTCTTGAGGCCGACCAGCTTCTCCAGCCAGTGGATGTCGTAGTCACCGTCGATGAACGTCTGCTCGCTGATGATCCGCCGGTGCAGCGGAATGGTCGTCTCGATGCCGCCGATCACGAACTCCTCGAGCGAGCGGCGGAGACGCATCAGGCATTCGTTGCGGCTGTTGCCGTTCACGATCAGCTTGGCCACCATTGAATCGTAGTAGGGCGGCATCACGTAGCCGGTGTAGAGGCCCGAATCGACGCGCACGCCCAGCCCACCGGGCGGGTGATAGTCGGCGATGCGGCCGGGGCAGGGCATGAAGGTCTCAGGGTTCTCGGCATTGATCCGGCACTCGATGGCATGGCCCTGGATGACGATGTCCTTCTGGGTCATGCCGAGCGGTGCGCCTGAGGCAATACGGATCTGTTCGCGGACCAGGTCGATGCCGGTCACGGCCTCGGTGATCGGGTGCTCGACCTGGAGGCGCGTGTTCATCTCGATGAAGTAGAACTCGCCGTCCTGGAACAGGAACTCCATCGTCCCGGCGCCGCGGTACTTGAGTTTGCGCACGGCGTCGGCAGCCAATTCGCCGATCCGGTTACGCTGTTCGGTGTTGAGGGCTGGGGAAGGCGCTTCCTCCAGCACCTTCTGGTGACGGCGCTGCAGCGAGCAGTCGCGCTCGCCGAGATGCACGCCCGCTCCCAGGCCATCGCCCAGCACTTGGATCTCGATGTGGCGCGGTCGCGGCAGATACTTCTCGAGGTAGACCGAGTCATTGCTGAACGCCGCCTTTGCCTCCGTCCGGGCGAGCGAGAAGGCCTCTGCCGCACCCTCGGCATCGTCCACGACCTTCATGCCGCGTCCGCCGCCGCCCGCCACCGCCTTGATCAGCACCGGCCAGCCGATCTTGGTGCCGAGCGCCACAATCTCCTCGACCGTGCCGACCGGGCCGGGCGAGCCCGGCACCAGCGGCAGGCCAAGTTCCTTGGCGGTCTGCTTGGCCACGATCTTGTCTCCCATCATCGCGATGTGCTGGGGCGTCGGGCCGATGAAGGTGAAGCCGTGGGCTTCGACGGCCTCGGCGAAGCGCGCGTTCTCCGACAGGAAGCCGTAGCCGGGATGGATGGCGTCGACACCGGCAATGGTCGCGGCCGACAGGATCGCGGGGATGTTGAGGTAGCTGTCGCGAGCTGGCGGCGGGCCGATGCAGACCGACTCGTCGGCGAGACGGACATGCATGGCATCGCTGTCGGCCGTCGAGTGGACAGCCACGGTCTGGATCCCCATCTCGCGGCAGGCGCGATGGATGCGAAGCGCGATTTCGCCTCGGTTGGCGATCAGGACCTTGTCGAACATGGCGCCGGGCCGTCCCTATTCCACGATCATCAGCGCTTCACCGAATTCCACCGGCTGGGCGTTGTCGATCACGATCTGCGTCACCGTACCGGCCTTGGGGGCCTTGATGGGATTGAAAGTCTTCATGGCTTCGATGATGAGAAGCGTCTGGCCGGCGGTGATCTTGTCGCCCACCGCCACGAAATTGGGCTTGCCGGGCTCCGGCGCGAGATAGGCGGTACCGACCATCGGCGATTTCACGGCACCGGGGTGCTTGGCGAGGTCACCGGCTCCGGCGCCCGCGGCGGCAGTGGCGGGAACGCCTGCCGCCGGTGCAGAGGCGGCGGGCGTCGGCCTCGGCGCGGCCGCGTAGGTCACCGTGGGCC
>JAUXST010000387.1 GCA_030679805.1 Reyranella sp.
TGGTGCGGGTCGTCAAAGACGATCGGCGTCGCTCGGTCTGTCATGGGATGCGCTCGGCGATCGACTAGTGAAAGATCGCGTCAATTCCAGCACGCAACGCGGCACTCGCCTGGGCAAGGCGCAGCTTCATGAGATCCTCCCTTTGAGCGCCTTGTATCCAGCGCCTGTTGCTTGGCATGTTGCCAAGTCAGAGGGATGGGTTCAATCGAAGAACGTGTTCGGCTTCAAAAAGAACGCGAGCATCAGGCAGCCTTCGTCGGTCCAGGCATCGTGGCGACTGCCGGGCCGGCGCCAGACGTAGTTGCCGGCGCTGCAGACGCCGTCGTGGTCGGCGAAAGACCCTTCGAGCACGAAGGTCTGCTCAACCGCCATATGCTCATGCTGGGGGAGGCGTGCTCCCGGCGCCCATCGCATCAGGACGGTCGACATGCCGGTGTCCTTGTTCTCCATGAGGATCTTCCAGTCGATCCCCGCGAAGCGCGTCGGTTGCCAGGGAACGGCGGCGACGTCGACGTAGGTCGAGTCGCGCAAGGTCACGGGCATGGTTTCGGCGTTCATGCTGCGGCCTTCTGCTTGGCCGCCTTGAGCGTGCCGCCACGCATGACGTGGCCGGGCAGGGGCCGGCCGACGACGTCCTCGGCGATCTTCGCGACCTCGATGAGACGGTCGATGTCGAGGCCGGTCTCCACGCCCATCTCCTCGCACATGTAGGCGAAGTCTTCGGTGCAGATGTTGCCGGCCGCACCATCGGTCGCCGCGAATGGGCAGCCACCGAGGCCTGCGATCGAGGCATCGAACTTGGTGACGCCGAGCCTGAGACCGGCGTAGGCGGCGGCCATCCCGGTGCCGCGCGTGTCATGCAAATGCAGGCCGATCTCGAGGTCGGGCCATTTACCTCGGATGGCGCCGATCAGCCGCTCGACAGACTGCGGCGTTGCCCAGCCCATGGCGTCGGTGAGCTTGATGCCCTTGAGGTTGAATCCAGCCAATTCGGCCTCATCGAGCGCTGACTGGACGCGCGACAGGATCAACTCCGTCGACAGTTCGCCCTCGAAGTTGCAGCCGAAGGCACCCAGGATGACGCCCCATTCGACGGGCATGCCGCGATCCTTGAAGGTCTTGAGCGACATGCGCTGCTCGACCAGCGCATCGGGGACCGACTTGCCGATGTTCTTGCGCGAGAAGGTGTCGGAGGCGGTGACGCGCACGCCGCCGTCGACGTGTAGCGGGCCGCGCAGCGCGCGTTCGAGGCCCTGCTGATTGAGCCACAGGGCGCTGTACTGGATGCCGGGCTTGCGCCGGATCGCGGCAGCCACTTCCTCGGCGTCGGCCATGGTCGGGACGCGCTTGGGATTGACGTAGGAGACGCAGGCGATGCGCTTCAGCCCGGTGTCCGCCAGCGCCTCGATGAGACGCACCTTGTCGGCCACCGGGATCGCCTTCTTCTCCGACTGGAAGCCCTCGCGAGGGCCTTCCTCGTCGATCGACACACGTTTGGGCAAGTCGGACATGTGGGTACTCCTTGGGGCGTCACCCTTCTTCCTGGAAGGCTTCCTTGCGCGCTTTCTTGATATTGGGCAGGGCCATCAGCACCAGGAGTGCTGCCGTGGTGATGAGGAGGCCGAGACTGATCGGCCGCTCGAGGAAGACCATCGCATCGCCGCGCGACAGCAGCATGGCACGCCGGAAATATTCCTCCATCTGTGGACCGAGCACGAGCCCGAGCAGGAAGGGTGCGCCCTCGCATCCCAACTTCACGAAGACGTAGCCCAGCACGCCGAAGAGCGCGACCTGCATGACGTGGAACGTACTGTTCTGCAGGCTGTAGGCGCCGATGCAGCAGAACAGCAGGATCGCTGGGGCGAGGAAGCGGTAAGGCACCGTCAGCAGCTTCACCCATATGCCGATCATCGGCAGATTGATGACGACCAGCATGGCGTTGCCGACCCACATCGAGACGATCATGCCCCAGAACAGGTCGGGCTTCTTGGTCATGACCTCGGGCCCCGGCTGGATGCCCTGGATGATCATGGCGCCGACCATCAAGGCCATCACCGCGTTGGACGGGATGCCGAGGGTCAGCATGGGGATGAACGAGGTCTGTGCAGCCGCGTTGTTGGCCGCTTCCGGGGCGGCCACGCCCTCGACCGCGCCCTTGCCGAACTCCTCGGGGTGCTTGGAGAGCTTCTTCTCCAGCGTGTAGGCCGAGAAAGCGCCCAGCGTCGGGCCACCGCCCGGCAGTACGCCCAGCAGCGCACCAAGCGTGGTGCCACGCAGAACCGCCGGAATGGCCCGTCGTATCTCCTCGCGCGTCGGCCACAGCGAGCCGACCTTGATGGCTCCGCTTCGTTCCAGGTGTCGTTCGAGGTTGACCACGATCTCGGCAATGCCGAACAGGCCCATGGCAATGGGCGCGAAGTCGATGCCGTCGCTGAGCTCGGGCACGTCGAAGGTGAAGCGCTGGGCACCGGTATTCACGTCGGTCCCGACCAGGCCGAACAGCAGACCGAGGAAGACCATGGCGATCGCCTTGGTCACCGAGCCGCTGGCCAGCACGACGGCGGCGACGAGGCCCAGCGCCATCAGGGCGCAATAGTCGGCAGGACCAAATTTCTGCGCCATGCGCGTCAGCGGCTCGGCGAAGACCACGATCATGATGGTGCCGACGGTACCGGCGAAGAACGACCCCACCGCCGAGATCGACAGCGCCGCGCCGGCGCGGCCTTTGCGCGCCATTTGATAGCCGTCGAGACAGGTCACCACCGACGAGGCCTCGCCCGGCAGGTTGACCAGGACCGCCGTCGTCGAGCCGCCGTATTGCGCGCCGTAGTAGATGCCGGCCAGCATGATCAGCGACGCCGTCGGCGGCAGATGAAAGGTGATCGGCAGTAGCATGGCGATGGTCGCCACGGGTCCGATGCCGGGCAGAACGCCGATCAGCGTGCCGACCATGCAGCCCAGCAGGGCGTAGAGCAGGTTCTGGAGACTGACGGCGACGCTGAGGCCCAGCGCGAGATTGTTCAGAAGCTCCATCTTACCAAACTCCCCGGATGATGGAGATATTCATTCCAAGTCCGATCTTGAACACGACGATACAGAGGATCGCCAGAGCGATCATGTTGCCGATGACTTCCGTCAGCTTGAATTCCTCGCCGCCCAGCGAGGAAATCAGGATCAGAACGATCAGCGCCGGGAGCAGACCAGCGCGCTCGAACAGCAGGGCGAAGCAGACGATACCGATC
>JAUXST010000401.1 GCA_030679805.1 Reyranella sp.
AGCCCAAGGTGCTGCTGCTCGACGAGCCACTGTCGAACCTCGACGCCAAGATGCGGGTGAGCGTGCGGCGCGAGCTGCGCGCCCTGCAGCAACGCCTCGGCCTCACAACGATCTTCGTTACCCACGACCAGGAAGAGGCCAACACCATCTGCGACCGCATCGCCGTCATGGACGCCGGCACGATCCGGCAAGTGGGCACGCCGATGGAACTCTACGAGAACCCGGCCAATCTCTTCGTCGCGAGCTTCCTGGGCTCGGCCAATATCCTGGGTGACGGCGACGGCATCCCGGTGCCGGCCGGGAAACGGCTGGTCTTCCGGCCACAGCACGCCACCCTGTCGTCGGTCGACGGCGCCCCCTTGCGCGGCCCGGTCACGCACCGCGAATTCCTGGGTGCTACCGTGCGCTACGGCGTGCGGGTCGGCGGCAGCGAGATCCTGGTCGAGGCGCCCTTCCAGTCCGGAGCCGAGTTGCGCACCGTGGGCGACATGGTCGGCGTGGCCCTGCCACCGGAACGCATGCTCTATCTGCCGGCATGAGTACCGCCAGCATGAATACCGTAAGAAAGGCCGGCTTCGTCGCCCCGGCAACGCAACGCGCTGAATGGGAGGCGCTGCTCGAGGAGCGGCTGGGCGAGGAAGGCTTCATCGTCACGAGTTGCGAGGTCTCGCGTGACGGGCCTTGGCGCATCGACGTCTTCGGTGACGGCAGCGTAGCCCTGGTCGAAGAGGCGATCGCCGCGGCGGCGCAGGCGCTGGGCATCGACGAGCCGGACTGGACGTGGGAGGAGCTGCCCGACATCGACTGGGTGGCGGAGAACCAACGCTCGTTCCGGCCCTTCGCCGTCGGGCCCTTCTGGGTCCATCCCTCGCACGTGACCGACAACCAGCCGGCCGGACTGCTGCCGCTGCGCATCGACGCCGGCCTCGCCTTCGGCACCGGCACACACGCCACGACGCGCGGCTGCCTGGAACTGCTGGCGACGCTCGATCCCGCCGAAACACCCA
>JAUXST010000404.1 GCA_030679805.1 Reyranella sp.
GACATCGTGATGCAGCACGGCGGCGATGTGCAGTGCCACGACCACGATCAGGGCCCGCGACAGCACGAAATGCGCCGTGCGCAGGGCTTCGAAAAGATCAGGATCGCGCGGCACGAGGTCAGGCAGGGGCAGCACGCCGAACCAGGCGACGCTGATGCCCGCCGCCGAGCTCATCAGCCAACCACTGACCGGCATGGCCAGCAGTAGGACCAGCAACGCCCAATGGCCGACGGGCGCCAGCGCGCGCTCCCAGCGCGTGACCGTGTCAGGTAGCGGTGGCGGCGGGTTTCGCCAGTGCCACAGCAAGCGGAGCACCGTCAGCGCCAACACCGTGAGGCCGATCCATTTGTGCCAGTTGTAAGCCTGGAGCTTCAGCAGGCTGATCGGCAGGCCCGTCATCCAGAGGCCAATCCCCAACAGGCCCAGAACCGCCACGGCCGTGAGCCAGTGCAGCGTCTTGGCGGCGGCGTGGTACACGTCCCGCCCTCAGGGCCGCGTGCGTTCAATTGGCAACGCCAGCGCGCTCCTCATGGGTCTCGAAGAAGTGCCGGCCCGCCCCGCGCTGATTCTCGTAGATCGATCCCTGGTGGTCGGCCGGCGGCAGCGGCATGCGAACCGGTGCGGCCCGCACGCGCGGCTCGACGTTGGGTTCGCCCACCACCATGCGGGCGTTGAAATCGTCGAAGTCGGCCACGCCCATCAATGGCCAGGCGTCGGCTGCAGTATATTCATGCAGGAGTAGGCGGCGCTGCTGGTTCGATGTGTTGAGGGCCGAGCCGTGCACCAGGCGGGCGTGGTGGATCGTCATCGAGCCCGCCGGACCCATGAGCGGCACGGCCTTGCTGAGGTCGAGGTCGCAGGCCGCTGGATCCATGGCGCCGCAGAAACGGCCATTGGCATGATGGTCGTAGGTCGGGCCGAGATGGGTGCCGGGCAGCACCATCAACGGTCCGTTCCCGAGATCGCAATCGTCGAGATAGATGCCGGTGGCCAGCACGTCGTCGTTGGTATGGGGGTAGAAGGCCCAGTCCTGGTGCCATTCCACGGGCGAGCCGTAGCCCGCCGACTTCATGTTGAGCTTGCCGCCGTAGAGACGGATGTCGGGGCCGAGCAACTGGCGAAGAATGGCAGTGATCTTGGGCTCGCGCACGAGGTCGTGGAAGAACTTGTAGCGCTTGAAGATCGCGGGCTTCAGCCGTCGCACCCGGGGCAGCGTGGCCGTATGGCTGGGCTCGAGGTCGTAGAGTTCGTCATTGGCCGCCACGCCGCGGGCTTCCGCGACGATGCGATCGGTCTGCGCGCGCAGTTCGGCGAGCTGTTCGCCCTCGATCAGCCGAGGGACCACCAGGTAGCCGTCGCGGCGATAAGTCTCGATTTGTGTGTCGGTGAGCATGCGAAACAATAGCACGATCCGCTGCCTTGGCAGATAATTACGGTATGGCGATCCGTGCCCTTTTCCCCACCTTGATCCTCCACGAGTCCCTGGTCCGGTCGGGCTGGCCTGCCTTCAACCAGAGCCTGGCCGACGAGTGCAGTTCCCTCGCGCTCTCGGATACGGCGGGCCTGCGCTGGTCGTCGCGGCACTATCTGGGCGGCTACACATCCTACGGCTCGCTCGACCGCCTCCACCTCGTCTCGTCGTTGTTCGACCGGTTGCGTCGCCGCATCGACCCTTATGTGAGGCGGTTTGCCGGCAGCCTGCACTACGATCTCCGGGGACGCGCTCTGGCGATGACGGATTGTTGGGCGAACGTCATGCCGGCTGGTGTGGTGCATTCGATGCATCTGCATCCGACGTCGTTCATCAGCGGCACTTATTACGCGGCCGTGCCGAAGGGCGCCGGCGCGCTGAAATTCGAGGATCCGAGGCTGTCGCGCCAGATGGCGGCGCCACCCCGGCGCACCGACGCGCCCGAACGCTTTCGCTCGTTTGTCGGCGTGCCGGCGAAGCCCGGCGACCTGGTGCTGTTCGAGAGCTGGTTGCGGCACGAGGTGCCGCCGGCGCGCTTCTCCGGCGAGCGTATCTCAATTAGCTTCAACTACGCCTGGACCCCCAAGACGGGGATTCGAGAGCCCCGTCGCTGAAGGAACATCGCATGCGCTATGGGCTTGTCTTCCTGTCATTGGTCGCCGCGGCCGGGATGGCCCACGCCGACCAGGAACTGCCGATCTTCGACGCGCATATGCACTACAGCCACGACGCCTGGACGGTGGTGCCGCCCAAGGAAGTCGTCGAGATCCTGAGGAAGGCCGGCGTGAAGCGCGCCATGGTGTCGAGTTCGAACAACGAGGGCACCAAGATGCTGCAGGACGCGGCGCCGGGCGTGATCGTGCCCGAGCTGCGGCCCTACCGCTCGCGCGGCGAACTCGGGACCTGGGCCAAGGATCCGACGGTGCTGCCGTTCCTCGAGGACCTGCTCGCCAAGCGCAAGTACGTCGCCATCGGCGAGTTCCACATCTACGGCGCCGATGCCGACCTGCCCAACATGCGCGGCGTCGTCCTGCTCGCGAAGAAATACGGCCTGTTCCTGCATTCGCATTCCGATGCCGACGCCGTCTCGCGCCACTTCCAGCAGGATCCCGGCGCCAAGGTGCTGTGGGCGCATTCCGGTTTTGAACGGCCCGAGAAGATTCGCGAGATGCTGCGCAAGTATCCGACGCTTTACTGCGATCTGGCGTTTCTCACCTCGCATGCGTCCAACGGCAAGGTGGCCCCGGCCTGGCGGGAGGCGTTCCTGGAATTTCCCGACCGGTTCGTGGTCGGCACCGATACCTTCACGCCCGAACGCTGGCACTACGTGATCGAGCATGCGCGTTGGTCGCGGCAGTGGCTGGCCGACTTGCCGCCGGAGGTTGCCCGCAAGATCGCCTACGGGAACGGCGACCGCCTGTTCGGTGGCGCGCAATGAGATTGCTGGCGGCGCTGTCCGCGATTTTCTTTGCGAATGCCGCGTGGGCGGATTGTCCGCTCGACCTTGGCCGTGGAAGCGGGCTGGTGATCTTCTCTGATCACTACATGATCGCCTTTCGCCCGGACCCGTTGCGCATCGAGGTCGGAGAGCCCTTTGCGCTGCTGTTCAACGTCTGCACCAAGTCGGGCAGCGCCGGCGAACTGGTGGCGGTCGACGCCCAGATGCCCGAGCACAAGCACACCATGAACTACCATCCCAGCATCGTATCGAAAGGCGATGGACGGTTTCGTGTAGAAGGTTTGGTCTTTCACATGGCCGGACACTGGGAACTCTCCATCGACGTGCGCGCGGGCGAGGAGATAGAACGCCTGACGCACGACTACTACCTCAAGTGAGGCTGGGACTTCTGGCGGCGGCGCTGCTGGCGGTACTTGCCGCGCCGGCGGCGGCGCAGGCTCTGCTCGACTGGTCGGAAGCCGAGGTTCGCGTCGTCGGCCAGCATGGGCCGTGGCCGCCGCCGCCGGCGCGTGATCCTTCGAACCGCCTATCGGGCACGGCGGCCGGAATCGCGCTGGGTGAACATCTCTTCAACGACGCGCGGCTGTCCGGCGATGGCCTCATGAACTGCGCCACCTGCCACCAGGAGAGGCGGGACTGGAGCGACGGTCGTGTCCGGGGGAGGGGGCGTGCCGACCTGGATCGACGCACGCCATCCCTTTGGAATGTCGGCTATTCCCACTGGTTCGGCTGGACCGGCGCGGGCGATTCGCTGTGGGGGCAGAGCATCCGGCCGATCCTCGACCCGCGCGAAATGGCAGGCAGCCGGGAGCACGTGGCCCGCCTGCTGCGCGAGGACAAGGAGCTCGCCTGCGGCTACGAGCGGGCCTTCGGCAC
>JAUXST010000433.1 GCA_030679805.1 Reyranella sp.
CGTGTGGTCGTTCAGCCCGTTGCCCGACGGCTACACGCTGGCCCACTACGCCCGCGTGCTGGGCGATAGTTCGGTCTACATCAAGAACACGCTGCTCTATTCCAGCCTCGCCGCCGGCATCGACGTCGTGATCGGCGGCGCCATCGCCTATCTGGTGCTGCGCACCAAGCTGCCCGGCCGGCAATGGCTCGACTGGGCCGCCAGCATCGCGCTGGCCGTACCCGGCGTGGTCCTGGGCATCGGCTACCTGCGCGCCTTCTACGGCGTAAAGATGCCCGACGGCACGCCGCTGGCCGCCCTCTGGATCGTGATCGTGCTCGCGATCGCCATCCGCCGCCTGCCCTATGCTCTACGCGCCGCCTACGCCGCCCTGCAGCAGATTTCGGTGTCGCTCGAGGAGGCGGCGGAGAATCTCGGCGCCACCAAGGCGCGCACCGTGCGGCGGATCGTTATTCCGCTGATGACGGGCGGCCTCCTCGCCGGCTTCGTCACCAGCTTCGCCACCGCCGCGGTCGAACTCTCGGCGGTGCTCATCCTGGTGCAGTCCAATTCCGATGCGCCGCTGGCCTACGGCCTCTACGTCCTGATGCAGACACCGGCGGGGCGCGGCGCGGGCGCGGCGCTGGGCGTGATCGCCGTGGTCATCGTCGCCATCTGCATGGGCCTCGCCCAGCTCGCCGCCGACCGCTCGCAACGCGCGCGCGGCCTCGATATATGAGGGGCATGACCATGTCGAAGGCGGTGGGCATTGAGATCGCAGGCGTCAACCTCTCCTATGGGTCGACGCACGTCTTGAAGAATGTCGACCTGTCGGTCCGCCCCGGCGAGTTCTTCGCCTTCCTCGGCCCGTCGGGCTGCGGCAAGACCACCCTGCTGCGGCTGATCGCCGGCTTCGCCCAGGCCCAGACCGGCAGAATCCTGCTCGATGGCCGGGACGTGGCACCGCTGCCGCCGTGGAAGCGCGACGTCGGCATGGTGTTCCAGAGCTACGCCCTGTGGCCGCACATGACGGTGGCGAAGAACGTCGCCTTCGGACTGGAGGAACGCCGCCTGCCGCGCGCCGAGATCGGCCGCCGCGTGGCCGAGGCGCTCGACTTGGTCGGGCTCTCCGACTATGCCGGCCGTCGGCCGGCCCAGCTTTCGGGCGGCCAGCAGCAGCGCGTCGCCGTCGCCCGTACCATCGCCATCGAG
>JAUXST010000419.1 GCA_030679805.1 Reyranella sp.
TGGTGCCCAACCGGGTGATCGCCGAGGACCAGGCCGGCAAGTACCTGCTGGTCGTCAACAAGGACAATGTCGTCGAGCAGGTGCGCATCACCACCGGGCAGCTCATCACCGGCGGCCTGCGGGTGATTTCGACCGGCCTCAAGGCCGACGACCGTGTCGTGCTCAGCACCAACAGCCGCGCGATCCCGGGTGGCAAGGTGGTGCCCAAGCTGACCGCCATCGCCGCCGATACCGCTGCTCCGACGAAATAACCGAGCCGGATCGCAGCGATGATCTCGGAATTTTTCATCAACCGGCCGGTTTTGGCCAACGTTCTCGCCATCGTCATCGTGCTGATCGGCGGCGTTGCCTTGTTCACCCTGCCGGTCTCGCAATATCCCAACATCGTGCCGCCGACGGTGCAGGTCACCACGACCTACCCCGGCGCCAGCGCCCAGGTTGTCGTCGACAACGTCGCCCTGCCGGTCGAACTGCAGGTCAACGGCGTCGAAAAGATGATCTACATGCAGTCCTACAGCACGGACGCCGGCACCTATACGCTGACGGTGACGTTCGAAATCGGCACCGATCTCAACTTCGCCCAGGTGCTGGTGCAGAACAAGGTGAGCGCGGCGCTGGCGTCGCTGCCCGCATCGGTCCAGGCGCAGGGCCTGATCGTCGAGAAGAAGTCGACGTCAATCCTGCAGATCATATCGCTGACGTCGCCGGACGAACGCTACGACAGCCTCTACCTGAGCAACTACGCGACCATCAACCTGGTCAACGAATTGTCGCGGCTGCCGGGCGTCGGCAACGTCAACGTGCTCGGCGTCGGCCAGTATTCAATGCGTGTCTGGCTCGACCCGGAGAAGCTCTACACCTTCGGCCTCACGCCGTCGGACGTGAGCCGCGTCATCCAGCAGCAGAGCCAGGACGTGAGCGCCGGCCAGGTCGGCATGCCGCCGGCGCCCAAGGGACTGGACTTCCAGTACACGATCGACGTCCTCGGCCGGCTGAGCACGCCCGCCGAGTTCGCCAACATCATCGTCAAGGCCGACCAGGGCAACGGCGGCCGCATCGTCCGGGTGAAGGACATCGGTCGCGTCGAACTCGGGGCCCAGACCTACGCGCAGACCTCGCAGATCAACGGCAAGCCCAATTCCGGCATCGCCATCTACCAGCTGCCCGATGCCAACGCCCTCGACGTCGCCAATTCCGTCAAGGCCAAGATGGCGCAACTGGCCAAGGCTTTTCCGCCGGGCCTTTCCTACGACGTGCCGTTCGACACTACCCGCTTCGTGACGGCGTCGATCAACGAGGTCTTCAGGACCTTGCTCGAGGCCGGCGTCCTGGTCCTGATCGTGATCGTGATCTTCCTGCAGGATTGGCGCGCGATGCTGGTGCCGGCAACGACGATCCCGGTGACGATCATCGGCGCCTTCGCCGCCATGGCGGCGCTCGGCTTCACCATCAACACGACGACGATGTTCGGCATCGTGCTGGCGATCGGCATCGTGGTCGACGACGCCATCGTGATCGTGGAAGGCGTCGCCCGCCACATCGAGCGCGGCATGTCGAGCCACGACGCCGCGATCAAGGCGATGAACGAGCTGTTCGGCCCGGTCATCGGCATCACACTCGTGCTCATGTCGGTGTTCATTCCGGCCGCCTTCGTGCCAGGTCTGACCGGCAAGATGTTCGCCCAGTTCGCCCTGGTGATCGCCGCCACGGCCCTGATCAGCGCCATAAACGCCGCCACGCTGAAGCCGACGCAGTGCGCGCTCTGGCTGCGGCCGTCGGTACCACCGGAAAAACGCAACGTCTTCTTCCGCAGCTTCAACAAGGTCTACAACAAGCTCGAGAACGCCTACGCGGCCTTGGTCGGCGCCATGGTCCGGCGCGCCGGCCTGATGGTCCTTCTCGCCCTGGTGCTGGCCGGCATCGGCGGCTGGGGCGTCGCCCGCCTGCCCACGGCCTTCATTCCCAACGAGGACCAGGGCTACCTGATGATCGGCGTGCAGTTGCCCGACGGCGCCTCGCTGGAACGCACCGGCGCGACGCTCGACCAGGTGAGCAAGATCGCCATGGCGATGCCGGGCGTCGAGAACGTGGTGGCGCTGGGCGGCATGTCGGTGCTCGACAGCAATTCGGCCCTCGCGAACGCCGCCGTCTCCTACGTCATCCTGAAGGACTGGGGCGTGCGCTTGAAAGCCAAGGACCAGGACCTTCGATCGATCGTGACGGGTCTCATGAAGGAGTTGCAGGTCCTGCAGGACGGCCGGGCCTTCGTCATCGTCCCGCCCGCCATCCAGGGCATCGGCAACGCCGGCGGCTTCCAGATGCAGGTCGAGCAGAAGGACGGCAGTTTCGACTACGGCAAGCTGCAGCGCGTGACCGACGCCTTGCTCGAGCAGGCCGGCACGCAGTCCGCGCTCACCAACCTCGTGACCTCGTTCCGCGCCAGCGCCCCGCACATCCGTGTCGAGATCGATCGCGTCAAGGCGGAGTCGCTCAAAGTCTCGGTCGGCGAGGTGTTCACGACGCTCTCATCCTACATGGGATCAGGCTATGTGAACCGCTTCAACAAATTCGGCCTCAGCCTGCAGGTCTACATTCAGGCCGATTCGCAGTACCGCACGCGACCCGAGGACATCCTGAGGCTCCAGGTGAAGAACCTCGACGGGCAGATGGTGCCGATCGGCGCCATCGCCGAGCTGCGCGAAGCCCAGGGTTCGCCGCTGATCAGCCTCTACAATCTCTATCCCTCGGCGGCAGTCGTGGGCGCTCCGGCGACCGGCTTCAGCTCGGGCGAGGGCATCGGGCTGATGGACGAGATCGCAAAAGTGATCCTGCCGCCCGGCACCGGCTATGAATGGACCGCCATGGCCTACCAGGAGAACGTCGTCGGCAACCAGCTTCTCTATGTGTTCGCCCTGGCCATCCTGCTGGTCTATCTCTGCCTCGCCGGCCAGTACGAGAGCTGGGTCGCCCCGCTTGCCGTGATCCTGGCGGTGCCGCTGGCACTGAGCGGCCCGGCCATCGCGCTCGCCGCCGTTGGTCTCGCCAACAACATCTACACCCAGATCGGCTTGATGCTGCTGATCGCGCTCGGCGCCAAGAACGCCATCCTGATCGTCGAGGTCGCGCGCGACGCCCGTAACGTCGAGGGCAAGGACATCGTCGAAGCCGCCATCGAAGCGGCCCGCACCCGCTTCCGTCCCATCCTGATGACTTCGTTCGCCTTCATCCTGGGTGTCGTGCCACTGGTGACGGCGACGGGCGCGGGCGCCAACTCGCGCATCTCCCTCGGCCTCTGCGTGTTCAGCGGCATGATTGCCTCGACCTGTCTCGCCGTCCTGTTCGTGCCGTCGTTCTTCACGGTGCTGCAGCGCTTCGAGGAACGGAAGACGCCAGCCCCCAAGGCCCCGCCGGCCGAGGTTGCCGCGGCGTCGCAGTGATTGAGAGAAAGAGCTTGGAACTGCGCAAGATCCTGCTTTTCGCGGCGCTCTCGTTCAGCGTCCCCTTCCTTGGCGCCTGCTCGATCCCGGAGCGCGGCCCCGGCGTGCCGGCCGTCGATACCACCCGCGCCCTGCCGCTCGGCATTCCCAATGCCCGGTTCTTCGCCGACGGCGATCCGCAAGCCATGATCGAGGAAGGCACGCGCGCCTTCGCGCGTGAGCAGGCGGCGCTGCGCGCGGAAGGCAAATCGACCGCGCGCCTGCCGCCGGTCTACTTCCTCGCCGTCTCCGGCGGCGGCGACAACGGCGCCTTCGGTGCCGGACTGATGAACGGCTGGACCGTGCTCGGCACGCGACCCGAGTTCAAGATGGTGACCGGCGTCAGCACCGGCGCCCTGATCGCGCCTTTCGCCTTCCTCGGGCCGGACTACGACGAGGGCCTGCGCGAAGTCTATACGACCATGACGCCCGACAAGGTCTTCAAGATGCGCGGCCTGACGGCGGCGCTGTTCGACGACGCCATGGCCGACACCGGCCCGCTCGCCCAGGTGATCGCGACCTATGCCGACCAGAAGATGTTCGAGGCCATCGCGCGCGAATACCAGAAGGGCCGCCTGCTGCTGATCGGCACCACGCACCTCGACGCCCAGCGGCCGGTGATCTGGAATATCGGCGCCATCGCCGCCAGCGGCCACCCCGGCGGCCTGGAACTTTTCCGCAAGATCCTGCGCGCGTCGGCGGCGATCCCCGGCGCCTTCCAGCCGATTTTCTTCGACGTCGAAATCGACGGCAAGAAGTACCAGGAGATGCATGTCGACGGCGGCGCGATCGCCCAGCTCTTCCTCTATCCGCCGTCGATCAACATAGCCGCCAGCGGATTCCGCCGCGAACGGCATGCCTACGTCATCCGCAATGCCCGCCTCGATCCGGACTATGCGGCGAGCGAGCGGCGCACCATCTCGATCGCCGGCCGCGCCATCAGCACCATGCTGGCGGCGAGTGGCCAGAACGACGTGCTGCGCACCTATTTCGTCTCCCAGCGCGACGGCGTCGACTACAACCTCGCCTATATCGGTGCGGACTTCAGCGCGCCCAAGGCCGGCGAGTTCGACCAGGCCTACATGCAGGCGCTCTACGCCTACGGCTTCCAGGAAGGCCGGGACGGCCGTGCCTGGCACAAGCTGCCGCCGGGCCTGCAGGCAAATACCGCCAGCAAGCGCTAGCGAACGCCGGACGCCCGTCAACGACAGGCGGTGTCACACCCAAAAGTGTCACACCAAGTTGAGACAAATGTTGTGACACAGGCCAATCGCCCACCTGTGACATCGTCGAGAATCTGACCCTGCGACCCCACCTCGGGCAGCCGCAGAAGACCGTCGAATCAACACTCGGACGCGTTTTTCGCGCCTCGGTCCACCCACCTGCCGGACAGTCAATGCGGCGGGGCAGCCTTGTGCTTATCTACTCACGGCTCAATCAAGGCCGCGGGACGGCCCCTCATCCTCCAGGGATCGTACCCGGCGGGCGCGCCGGGCGGGGCATGGCCAAAGGTTCAAGCGCCGGCATTACTTCCGGCACAG
>JAUXST010000421.1 GCA_030679805.1 Reyranella sp.
TGGCAGGGAGCGGCGGGCTTTGCGGCGCACCGGCGGTTTGCGCGCCGGCAACGCCTGTCAGGCCAAGGAGAGCCGAGACCGCGAAGAGGGCGGCGACGAGACGAGGCAAGGTCATCGATTGGCTCCGAGGCGGATCAGTAGCAGGGCAGCAGGGGCGGTGCGCCGCAGCGCTTCGGACCGTAGCGGGGATCGAGATCCGGCGGCGGCGGCGCGCCCGCACCGCCAGACGACTGGCCGACATAATTAGACCGCGTCGGCGACGGGTTGGACCACTGATCGTTGCCGTAGGCGCTCGTGTCGTAGCGACTGCCGATGGCAGGCGCGTCCGAGACGGTCTGATTCTGGCCGAGATAGGTCAGGCCCTGGGAACCACCCAGTCCAAACCAGATCGTGTCGATGAAGATCGAGGCCGGTCCGTCGGAATTGGCGAGGCTGCCTTCGAGGACCTGGACGTCGAAGGTGAGCTTGTCGCCGTCAAGCTTGGGCGACTTCAGAACGGCCACGATATCGGAGACGCCGGCGCCGTCCTTCTGGAACACCGATACGGTGGCGTTGGGCGGATCCTTGGCGAAGCTGCCGGTCGTCCAGATGTCCACCATGTCGGGCGTGAGCATGTGGCCGACGCCGCGCGCCGGGCGGGTGGTGAAGAAGACGGCGCTGGGCGACACGCCTTCCAGAGTGAGTTTCTGGCCCTGCAGCTTGGCGCCGCGGGCGTTCACCACGATCAGCGACGAGGAGTATTTCCGGTTGGAGGGCGTGCCGATCGTCTTCTGGGCCGGCGCGGTGATGGCGCTCGGCGCCGCCTGGGGAGCGGGCGTCTGAGCCAAAGTCAGCCCGGGCGCAAGGAACGCCACAGCCAGGACGCCAGATAGTCGGTGGATTTTCATTTTAGCAATTCCTCAGCTTTCCCCGGACCCCAGATATACGGGACGCGCGGGCCGGTGAGAAGGGCAGGTTGCGTTTCTATCCTCTTGGGTCCATTGACTAAATCCCCGGTGCGGCCCATTTTCCGCCCGCTTCCTTCCACAATCACTCTAGCCGGAGGCCGGATGGCTAAAGAAGATCTGATCGAGTTCAACGGTGTGGTGTCCGAGTTGTTGCCCAACGCCATGTTCCGGGTGAAACTCGACAACGATCACACGATTCTCGCCCACACCTCGGGCAAGATGCGCAAGAACCGCATTCGCGTCCTCGCGGGCGACCGGGTCACGGTGGAGATGACACCGTACGACCTGACCAAGGGTCGCATCACCTTCCGCTTCAAGTAGGCGTTGGCCGCTTCGCCGATCCCTCCGCTCGTCCTGGCCTCCGCCTCACCGCGCCGGCTCGACCTGCTGCGACAGGTCGGACTCGAACCCACCGAGATCGATCCTCCCGACGTCGACGAAACGCCCGCTCGGCACGAGCTGCCGCGCGCCTACGCGTTGCGGATGGCGACGTCGAAGCTTGCCGCCGTAGCGCCGCGTCATCCCGGGGCCGTGGTCGTGGCCGCCGACAGCGTCGTCGTCTGCAGCCGCCGCATTCTGCCGAAGGCTGAAGCCGAAGCCGAAGCGCGGATCTGCCTCGGCCGGCTGTCGGGCCGGCGGCACCGCGTGCTGGGTGCGATCGCCGTGGGCTACCCTGACGGTACGGTACGCACGCGCCTGGTCGAGACCGTCGTCCGCTTCAAGCGTCTCGATCGGGTCGAGATCGACGACTACCTGCAATGCGGCGAATGGCGCGGCAAAGCGGGCGGCTATGCGATCCAGGGCCGCGCCGCGCGCTTCGTCGACTTCATTTCCGGCTCCTACAGCAACGTCGTTGGCCTGCCGCTGTTCGAGACGGTGAAGCTGTTGAAGCCGGCGCTGCCGTGAGCCCAGTCGATCGGCTGATCTGTCATGTGCTGCCGAAGGCATTCCTGATGGCGCTCACTGCCGGTGGGCGCTTGGCGGAGCTGAAGGTCGTGCGCCGCGACAGGCCTTCGCGCATCGACAGCGTGTTCCTCGGGCGACTCGAACGGGTCATGCCCGAACTGGACGCAGCCTTCGTCGACATCGGCATCGGCCACGCCGGATTCCTGCGCGCCGCCGACCGTGCCGGGATCGAGGACTGGCCGCCGCCCGGTGCCCCTCTCCTGGTCCAGGTGCGCAACGACGGTGAAGGCGAGAACGGCAAGGGGCCGCGATTGTCGATGAACCTCGCCGTTAGCGGCCGCTATCTCGTCTATCACCCGGTTGGTGCGGGCGTGACTTTCTCGCGCCGCATCGAAAGCGAGTCCGAGCGCGAGCGTCTGCGTGGCCATGTCGAGGATCTGCTCGAGGGCGGCATTGTGCTGCGTACTGCCGCTTCAGGCGCCTCGCTCGACGTGTTGCGCGCCGACGCGATTGAGATCATGGAGCGCTGGGAGAAGATTCGTCGTCAGGCTTTCGACTCGCAACCGCCTGCCGACCTCTCGGCGCGCATTCCCGGCGAGCGCGATCCGATCGCCCGCATGTTGCGTGACCACGGCGCCACCCTCGAGGAAGTGATCCTCGACGATCGCGCGATGGCGCGCCAACTGCAGGACGAGATGGATCGGCTGGGCGAGCCGATCCGCGTGCGCTGGCACAACGGGCCGATGCCGGCTTTCGACATCGACGACGTAGCGGGCCAGATCGACACCGCGCTGGCCGAGCGCATCGTGCTCGAAAGCGGCATCGAACTGCTGTTCGAACCCGGCGAGACATTGTGCGCCATTGATGTCGACAGTGCCACCGCCGCCGGCCGTCAGGGCCGCGCACCGCGCCGGCCGATCGAGATCAATCTCGAGGCGGCGCCGGCGATCGCCCAGCAGCTCAGGCTGCGCAATGTTGCCGGCGCGGTGGTGATCGACTTCGTCACCATGCGCAGCACCTACGATCGCGACAAGGTGCAGGCGGCGCTGGCGGAAGCACTGGCCGACGATCCCGTACCGACGCAGCTTTATGGATTTACCCGCCTCGGCCACTTCGAGTTGACGCGCGCGCGCCGCGGCGCGACGCTGAAGGCCCAGCTTGAGGCGCTTGAGAAGAGCGATGACTGACCGATCCAACACCCCACCGCTGCGCGCCGTCCGGATCGCGGCGAAATGTCCGATCTGCGAAAAGCCCGGCACCGTTCAGTTCAGGCCGTTCTGTTCCAAGCGCTGTGCCAATGTCGACCTCGGTCGCTGGCTGAAGGAGGGGTACCGCGTCGCGACCGACGAGGCCCCGGCGGAGGACGAAGGCGAGGGGGCCGAGCCGGGGTCAACTAGACAGACGGGCTAGCGCGTCCTATAAGCCCGCCGCCAACCGATGTGGTGCGCCCAGGTAGCTCAGTTGGTAGAGCATGCGACTGAAAATCGCAGTGTCGGTGGTTCGACTCCGCCCCTGGGCACCATTTCCTTTCAATGACTTAGCGCCGCTAGCTGTAGAGATGACAGGCAACCATGCGGCCTTCCACCCGGGCCAGCATCGGCATCTCCAGTGCGCAACGTGGCATGGCGTGCGGGCAGCGCGGATGGAAGTGACAGCCGGAAGGCGGATTAAGTGGGCTCGGCACCTCGCCCGAGACCACCACTTCTTCGCGCCTCTCGTCCGGATGGCTCGGTAGGGCGGCAGAGAACAGAGCCTTCGTATAGGGATGCAGCGCACGGTGGGCGAGCGTGCGCGCATCGCCGCTTTCGACGATCTTCCCCAGGTACATGACCACGATCTCGTGGCTCATGTGGGCGACGGCGGCGAGGTCATGGGCGATGAAGAGGTAGGAGAGGCCGAGCCGCGCCTGGAGATCACGCAGCAGGTTGAGAATCTGGGCGCGGATGGAGACATCGAGCGCCGAGACCGGCTCGTCCAGCACCACCAGCCTTGGCGACAGAACCAGCGCGCGGGCGATGGCGATGCGCTGGCGCTGGCCGCCGGAGAATTCGTGCGGGAAGAGATCCGCCGAGCGTTCCGGCAGGCCGACCAGATCGAGCAGCTCCAGCATGCGGCGGCGGACTTCGGCGGGGGAGTTCGTCTCGTTGGTGATCAGCGGCTCGGCGATGATGGCGCTGATGCGCATGCGCGGGTTGAGCGAAGCGTACGGGTCCTGAAACACCGCCTGGACAGACTTGCGGTAGTGGCGGCGGCCGGCCGTATCCAGCCCGACCAGGTCGCGCCCCTCGAAGAGGATGGCGCCACCGGTGGGCACTTCCAGCCCGAGCACGAGCTTCGCCGTGGTGGTCTTGCCGCAGCCCGACTCGCCCACCACGCCCAGCGTCTTGCCGCCTTCGATGGAAAAGGTGATGTCGTCGACCGCGCGCACCACGCCGCGATTGGCGCCGAAGATGCCGCGCCGGGCCGGGAAATGCTTGCTGAGGCCAGCAGCCTGTAGAACCGCGGTCATGCCACGCTGCTCCGCATCATCGTGGCCGTCGCCTTCGCCTCGGCGTCGGGTGCGGCAAGCCAGCAGCGTGCCGTGCGACCCTCGTCGATGGCGAATTCCGGCGGCGCCTCGGCGCGGCAGCGGGCGAATGCCATGGGACAGCGCGGCGCGAAGGCGCAGCCCGGCGGCAGGGAGGCGAGATCAGGCGGCTGGCCCTCGATGGCTGTGAGGTGCTCGCGATTGTCCGTCATGCGCGGAATCGAGCCGAGCAGCGCCTTGGTATAGGGATGCACCGGCGTCGAGAAGATTCGCGACACCGGTCCCTGCTCCACGACCCGTCCGGCGTACATCACGGCGAGCTGGTCGCACATCTTGGCGACGATGCCGAGATTGTGGGTAATGAAGATCAGCGCCAACCCGTGCTCGCGTTGCAGGTCGCGCAACAGGTTGAGGTATTGCGCCTGGATGGTGAGATCGAGGCTGGTGGTCGGCTCGTCGGCGATCAGCAGGCGCGGCTCGCAGGAAATGCCGATCGCGCCGACGATGCGCTGGCGCATGCCGCCCGACATTTCGTGCGGAAACTGCGTCACGCGGGTTTCGGGCGATGCGATGCGCACGGCCTTGAGCAAGCCCACCGCGCGTTTCCAGGCGCTGGCACGGCTTGCGCCTTCGTGGATGCGCACCGGTTCGCCGACCTGGTTACCGATGGAAAAGAGCGGGTTGAGCGAAGCCATCGGGTCCTGCAGGATCATGGCGATGCGCTTGCCGCGCACGTGGCGCATCTCGGTGTCCGACTTGTCCAGCAGGTTCTCGCCCTCGAACATCATCCGCCCGCTGACGATGCGCGCCGCCGGCGGCAGCAGGCGCAGGATGGTGAGGGCGAGCGTGCTCTTGCCCGAACCCGATTCTCCGACGATGCCGAGAGTTCCCCCGGCGCTCAGGCTGAGTGTTACGTCGTCCACCGCACGCACCACGCGGCTGCCTTGCTGGGAGACGTAGTGGGCTGAAAGATTTTCGAGCGACAGCAACGGTTCAGACGACATGACGGCCTTCACAGCTGGCGCAGTTGCGGGTCGAGTTTCACGCGCAGCCAGTCGCCGAGCAGATTGGCCGACAACACCATCAGCATGATGCAGATGCCGGGCAGCACCGTGAGCCACCAGTATCCGACCATCAGCCCTTTCTTGCCGTCGGCCATCATCAGGCCCCAGGCGGGTTTTGGTGGCGGCACGCCGACGCCGAGGAAGGAGAGCGAGGCTTCCGTGACGATCACGACGCCGAGCATGAGGGTGGCGAGCACGACGGCGGAGTTGATGACGTTGGGCAGGATGTGGCGCCACATGATGATCCGCTTGGAACACCCGGCGACGATGGCAAGGCGCACGAACTCGCGCTGCTTCAGCGACAGCACCTCGCCGCGGATGACGCGGGCGTACCGGGTCCAGTACACCAGACCCAGGATGAGGATGATGTTCAGCTCGCTGGGCCCCACGATGGCGGCGAGGAAGATGGCGAAGGTCAGCGCAGGCAACGCGAGCCACGTGTCTGTCAGGCGCATGATCACCTGGTCTGCCCATCCGCCGAGATAGCCGGAGACAATGCCGAGCAGGGTGCCGATCCCGCCGGCGACCAGCACGGCGGTGATGCCGACGATCATCGACACGCGAGCCCCGAAGATCAGCCGAGACAGCACGTCGCGCCCGACATGGTCGGTGCCGAGCAGATGGGCCATGCTGCCGCCTTCCTGCCAGGCCGGTGGACGGAAGCGGCGCGCCAGGCTGCCGATCTGCGGATCGTACGGCGCCAGCACATCTGCGAAGACGGCGACGAAGGCGATGAACAGCAGGATCAGCACCGGGATCAGCGGGAACCCCTGCAGCCGCCAGAAGGCGGTGGGCGGCGCGGGGGCGGTGGTGGCGACGGGATGCGTGGTGACAGTCATGACCGTCAGCTTTCCAAACGGATGCGGGGATCGATCAGCGCGTAGAAGATGTCGACGAGCAGATTGACCAGCACGATCATGGCGCCGCCGATGATCACCACGCCCTGCACAATGGGGAAGTCGCGGAAGGTGATACCCTCGTAGAGCAGCCGGCCGATGCCGGGCCAGGCGAACACCGTCTCCACCACCACCGCGACGTTGATCATCACGACAAGATTGATGCCGGCGAGCGTGATGACCGGGATCAGCGCGTTCTTGAACGCGTGCTTGCCGATCACCAGGGCCTCCGGCAGCCCTTTGAGTCGCGCCAGCTTGATATATTCGGAGCCGAGCACCTCCAGCATCGAGGAACGCGTCAGGCGCATGTGCGCCGCGGCAAAATACCAGCCGAGCGTGAAGGCCGGCATCAGCAGATGCAGCGTGGTGCCGGAACCGGAGGAGGGCAGCCAGCCGAGGTAGACCGAGAAGAACAGGATGAGCACCAGCCCGACCCAGAAGGAGGGCAACGACAAGCCCAGCAACGCGAAGATCTTGCCCGCGCTGTCCCAAAACCCGCCGACGCGCACCGCGGCCAGAATACCGCTCGGGATGCCGATCAGCAGGGACAAGCCCATCGCCACCACCGCCAGGAGCAGCGAATTGGGCAGGCGCTGGAAATACAGCTCCAGCACCGGCGTGCGATAGTAGAAGGACAGGCCGAGATCGCCGGTGGCGAGACTGGCCATGAAATGCCAGTACTGCACCCAGAGCGGTCGATCGAGGCCGAACTGCCGACGCATGTTCTCGATGTCTTCCGGGCTGGCGCCAGGTTCCACCAGCAAGCTCACCGGGTCGCCCGTGACGCGCACGAACAGGAAGATCACCAGCGACAGCAGGAATAGCGACACCAAGGAATAGCCGACGCGACGAAGGATGTACTGTTTCATGGCAAGTGCCCCCTATGCCTTGCCCTTGAGG
>JAUXST010000438.1 GCA_030679805.1 Reyranella sp.
GCTCAAGAACATCGTTCTCGTGCATGGCGCCTGGGTCGATGCGTCGGGCTGGAAGCCGGTCTACGACATCCTCACGGGCGAGGGCTTCAAGGTCACGATGGTCCAGGAGCCCGAGACGTCTTTCGCCGACGACGTCGCCGCGACCCGGCGCGTGCTCGACCTGCAGGACGGCCCGACGCTGCTGGTTGGCCACAGCTACGGCGGCTCCGTGATCACCGAAGCGGGCGTCCATCCGAAGGTCGCCGCGCTGGTCTACGTTGCGGCCCACGCGCCCGACGTCGGCGAGGACGAGGCAGCACTCGGCCGCAAGACTCCGAGCGTGCTGGGCAAGACCGCTGGGGCGATCGCCAAGACGCCGGACGCCTACACCTATCTCGAGCCGTCGGAGTTCCCCCGGCTGTTCGCTCCCGACCTGCCACGCGAGCGCGCCGAGATGATGGCGCATTCGCAGGTGCTGGCCGCCGCCCCGGTATTCGGCACGCCACTGTCCGCCGCTGCCTGGAGGACCAAGCCGACCTGGGGAATCGTCGCCGGTGACGACCAGATCATCAACCCTGACCTGGAGCGTTGGTACTATGCCCGCGCCAACGCGCGCGTTACCGAGTTGCCGGGCGCCAGCCACGCTGTCTTCGAGTCGCATGCGCGCGAAGTCGCCGGCGTGATCGCCCAGGCAGCCCGTAGCCTCGATGAGTAGTTCCGAGGGAACGAGGACTGAGACATGGGCAATCTCACGCCGTCATCCCACGCTCGGTCATCAGGCATGAATTAGTCCGGCGCCCGTCGACGATCACGGTGCAGGCACCGCATTGGCCGTGATGCAGCGTGTACCCGTACCGTTCCCCTGGAAGTTCAGCGCTGTCGCGTGTGTGTGCTCATCGCCTTGCCCAGCGCCCCGGCGCGCGGTAGCGACACGCCTTCCAAGCCCAGCCAGTCGGCCATCAGACGCAGCTCCTCGATCAGCGGGGCGGCGACCTTTGCCGCGTCGTTGCCCGGCTCGAGGTGGGCCGCGTGGGCGAGCAGGCGCGAGTTGGCGCGATCGGCCTTGAGATCGACGCGGGCCACCAATTTGTCGTCCAGCAGGAAGGGCAGCACGTAGTAGCCGTGCGTCCGTTTGGCGACCGGCGTGTAGATTTCGATGCGATAGAAGAAGTCGAAGATCCGCTCGGTGCGGGCGCGCTCCCAGATCAGCGGATCGAACGGCGCCAGGAGCGCGCGCGCCTCGATCGCACGGGGCTGGCGCGCGTTGGGATCGAGATAGGCAGGATGGCTCCAGCCCTCGACCTCGACCGGCAGCAGGTCGCCGGCCTCGACCAGCTCGGCGAGCCGCGCCTTGAAGTCGTCGACCGGTAGGCGGAAGTAGTCGCGCAGGTCGCGCGCCGTGGCGACGCCCAGCGCGCGCGAGGCCATGCACACCAGTTCGCGCTGCGCCTCGGCTGGCTCCGGCGTCGGCAGCGCGCGCACGGCGGCCGGCAGCACGCGCTCGGTGAGGTCGTAGACGCGCTCGAAGGCGCCGCGCCTGGTCGCCGTCGTCACCTCGCCGGCGAAGAACAGCCACTCCATGGCGTATTTGGCGTCGCTCCAGCCCCACCACGGTCCGGTCTTGGCGGTGCCCTGATCGAGGTCGGAGGCGGCGAGGGGACCGCGATCAACGAGCTGGCGCCGCACTTCGTCGATGAAGGCGCCCTTCTCGCGGCGGAAGACGTGCAGCTTGTTCTTGATGTCGCCGGTGTGGGCCGCCGCCGCGCGCGCCATGCGCCAGCGCCACAGCGGGTGGCTCGCCACCGGCAGCAGCGAGGCCTCGTGCGCCCAGAACTCGAACAGCCCGCGCGCGCTCGGCCGGCCCCAGGCGAGGCGATCGAGATGGCCGCTGTCGTAGTTCCCCAGCCGCGAGAACAGCGGCAGGTAGTGCGCGCGCGCCAGGACGTTGACCGAATCGATCTGCAGCAGGCCCAGGCGATCGATGGCGCGCCGGACGTGGCCCGCGTTGGTGGCGCCGTCGGGGCGCGGCGCGCCGAAGCCCTGGGCGGCGAGGGCGATGCGGCGGGCGGCCGAGGCCGAGACGGCGGTACGTTTGCGGGACACGGCCCAAGCTAGAGTCTTTCGATGTGGATTGAACCATCAGAGTCGAAATCATTCACTTCCCCCCGGCGGAATCCGTGTGGGAAAAATGCCCTCAGCAGCAAGGCGCGGGTCGAGCGGCACTTCCGGCGTCAGGACGCTTTCATCCCTGGCGCACTTCGGGCAGTGTTCCTCGACGTTGGACGTGGAAGGTGGTGACGGTGCGTAGGCGGCTGGCATTCGAAGGACACAATCCGACCTTGGGAGAAGCCGTCGGGCAGACCTATGTCCTGGCCTATACGGAAAACGTCGACTCGCTTGTCGCCGCGCTCGAAAAGGAAAAGCTCAATCCCACGGTTCTGCGCGCAGTGTACTCGGCAGAGGAGCAGACCTACTCGCGGACCGTGCGCACGTTCATGAGCCATCTCTCCGCCTGGCAGCGGGCGGCGCAGCACGAAGGCTTTACGCTGATCTGCGAGGCCGACTTCGTTCCTTGCCAGGGGCTTGGATCCTTTCCGACCTTCTGGCCGGCGGACGAACCGCTGGCGTGGGGATACATGTACCAGGGCAGTCCGCGGCTGATCGCCCTGGTCGGACCCGAGCGATATCTTCGCGGCCATTGCGCGCCGCTGGTCGCCTACGTGGTCAGCCCCGAGGTCGCGAAGCGGCTCTGCGATTGCTTTGAGGCCGGAATGCACGGGCGCGATCCGCGCGAGTTCTTTCCCTTCGACGGCGGCCTGCAGTGGGCGGCCATGGGGCGAGGCTGCAAGGCGTTCATTTCGCCGACTCACTACGGCGAGCATGGCGGCAAGGCCAATCCCGAGCATGCCGCGCAGGGTGTCAGGCGGGCGGGCGAACATCGCGCCGATACGCTGGCCGGTCCGCTGTATTTCCTGCCGCAGTATTGCGAGGGAAGCCGGTGGCGATACTGGTACACCCGCGTCCGGGAACGCCTGCTCGCATTTGCCCGCCTGGCGACCGGCCGGTGGATCGAGCATGCGGGCTCGTACCCCTATGACCTCTCGTCCAGGCTGGAGATGATGGCGGTCGGTCTACGGCGCCTGTTGCGCTGAGCGGCTTCCGCCCGACGAACAACGGCGCCACGCCGCGACGTTCGCCTTGAGGTGACCGGCGTCGAACATCGAACAGACGAGCGCGTCGCAGGTGCAGGCCTCGCCCAGGCCCTGCAGCAGATCGGCCAGCGTGCCGATGGTGCCCTTCGCTTCGGCCTGGCGGCGCAGGAACGAGAACGGCGAATGGGCGATGAAGCGCACGCCGCGCCACTCCTGGGGCAGGTCGAGCAGGAAGTCGCTGACGGGCACCTGGACGATCGAACCGGCCAACAGGTCCTTGGCGGAGAGGAACTCCAGGCCCTGGCGCAGGTCGCCTTCCACCGAGAAGCCGAAACGCCGGATGGTGCCGGCGCCCTTCAATGTCCTGAAC
>JAUXST010000439.1 GCA_030679805.1 Reyranella sp.
GCCCTTCTCGCAGAAGCCGAGGTCTTCCAGCTGCATCAGCACCGTGATGGTGAAGCTGTCGTAGATCGAGGCGTACTTGATGTCGGCGGGCTTGACGCCGGCTTCGGCGAAGGCCGCAGCGCCGCTGAAGCGTGCGCCCGAGTAGGTGAGATCGACCTTGCCGCCCATCTGGGTCTTCACGAACTCCCCGGCACCGATCAGCTTGACCTTTGGCCGCTTGAGCTTGGCCGCGATCTCGGGCGCCACCACGACGATGGCGCCGCCGCCGTCGGTGATGACGCAGCAGTCGAGCCGGTGCAGCGGATCGGAGATCATCGGTGAGTTCACCACCTCCTCGACCGTCACCACGTCGCGCAGCAGCGCATGCGGATTGTGCTGGGCGTGGTGCGAGGCCGCGACCTTGATCCAGGCGAGCTGCTCGGACGTGGTGCCGAACTCGTGCATGTGACGCATGGCGCACATGGCGTACATGTTCACCACCGTCGGCCCGTACGGGAACTCGAAGGGTTCGTCCGGCGTCGGCGTGCCGCCGCGGCTGCGCGGCACCGTGCCGGTCGCCATGCCCTCGGCGCGCGGCCGGCCGGCGAGCGTGATCAGCGCCACCTTGCACTTGCCGGCGGCGATCGCCTCGGCTGCGTGCCCGACATGGAGCACATAGGACGAGCCGCCGGTGTCGGTCGAATCGACGTGGCGCGGCTTCAGCCCCATGTACTCGACCATCGACATCGGCCCTAGGCCGGGCGCGTCGCCGGCGCAGAAATAGCCGTCGACGTCGTCCTTGGTGAGGCCGGCGTCTTCCAACGCGCCCTTGGCGCACTGGGCATGGATTTGCGCCAGCGAGATGTCCTTGGCGAGCCGCGTCGGATGCTCGTAGATGCCGGCAATATAGGCTTTGCCCTTGATGCTCATTGGTGGGCCGTCCCCCTGGTCATTGTGCGGTGCACATGTTGGGCGATCGGAGGCTCACAGGAAAGTGCGCTCTTTCGCTGCGAAAAATGGTGCTAGGCTCTGCGAAACAATCTTGGGGGGCTCGTCCAATGATCTTCCGTCTTCTTTCCGCCATCACCGCGGCTTGCCTGGCGTTCGCGGGCACCGCCCATGCGCAGGGCAAGGCCGAACTGCTGTGGTACAGCCAGGCCGCCTTCAAGCTCACCACGCCCGGCGGCAAGGTGATCATGATCGATCCCTGGATCATGGGTGCCACCAAGATCCCGCCCGAGCTCAAGGACCTCGGCAAGATCGGCAAGGTCGACTTGGTCCTGGTGACCCACGGCCACGGCGACCATCTCGGCGACGCCATGGAAATCGCCAAGACGAACAACGTCCCGATGTGGGCACCGGCGGGCCTCAACCAATGGCTGGCGACACTGGGCATGATGCCGGCCAACCTGGTGCCGCGCATGAACAAAGGCGGCACGATCGAGCCCTTCCCCGGCGTCAAGATCACCATGGTGCACGCCGAGCACTCCTCGGAGATGATCCTGAAGGATCCGGCGACCGGCAAGAACACCAGCTATCCCGCCGGCGAGCCGGTCGGCTTCATCATCCAGCTCGAGAACGGCTTCAAGATCTACCACATGGGCGACACCGGCCTGTTCGGCGACATGAAGCTGATCGGCGAGTACTACAAGCCCGACCTGCTGCTGGTGCCGATCGGCGGCCATTACGTCATGGACCCGAAGGATGCCGCCTACGCCGCCAAGGAGCTGATCAAGCCCAAGATGGCCTGGCCGATGCACTATGCCAGCAACCCGTTCCTCCGGGGCACGCCGGCCGAATTCAAGGCGGCGCTGGGCCAGACATCGATCCAGGTGATCGACGCCGAACCGGGGACCAAGAAGACCTTCTAGTCGTCCCTCTCGAGGACGGCCTACCAAACCGCCTTCGGATGATCGTATCTGTCGATCATCCTTTCCTCGACGCCGAGCGTGGACCAACCGGAAGCAAACAGCCGGTCCACGGTTGCGCGGTCGAAGAACCGCTTGGGCTCACCCTCGACCAGATAGTAATCCTTGTCGATCTCGGGATGGCCACTCGCCCCGAAGTGACGGTCGTTGGTCGAATTGAGCCGGCACAGCAGCACACCTTGCGGCCGAAGCACCCGGCGCACACGCTCCGCCAGGATGCAGGTCTCTCCCCATGGAAAGTAATGCAGCGACAGGCTGGCGATCGCCACGCCGGCGCCACCGTCGCCGACCGGGAACGCCGCGCGGATATCTCGGCAGTGAACTTCAGCCGACGGCACGCGCTCCCTTGCCCGGGCAACCGCGTCGGCCGACACCTCGACCGCGACGACGCGGTGCCCCGCCTCAACAAGTGTGGCGGTGTCGCGTCCGCCGCCACAGCCGAGTTCGAGCACGGGCTGATCACCGGTACGCTCGGCGACCAGTGGCAGCCAACGCGCAAGCCAGGGATCAGTCGCCGGCAACGTCGCGCGCGCCGGGCGTCCGGGCCCGGAATTCCTCGGGTGCCTCGCGGCCGGCATCGGTGAAGGCCTTCTTCACGGCGGCCACGTTGGGGCCGAAGATGCCCTTGCGGTTGTCCTTGGCCCACTGGTTCGAGTTGACGATGGTATCGAGCGAACCCTGGAAGCGCGGCATCACATAGCGCGCGAACAGCTCGTAGGAGCGCAGGATGCTTTCGCGGCTCGCCCATTCATGGGCGCGGAACAGCACGCCGCCGAAGCCGCCATTGGAATAGCCCAGCAGCCGCTCGATGCCCTTGGCCACGGTGTCGGGATTGCCGACGAGGGTCGTGCCCATTTTTACGCCGTCGCGCAGCGGATCGTCGGCGCGGCCCGGTGGGCGGCCCAAGGTGTCCTCGAAATAGGTCACGGTCTCGTTGCGTTCGCCAGCATAGACCTCACGCAGCGCCTGCTCGTCGTCCTCGGCCACGTGCGCGTTCACCACGACCCGCCACTTGGAACGGTCGGCCGTGTGGCCGTGTTTGGCCGCGGTCTCCTCGTAGATGCCCCACTGCTTGCCCAGCATCTCCGGTCCGCCGGGAATGCCGGCGCCGATCGACAGCACGCCGAGGCCATGCTTGCCGGCGGCGATCATGCCCGAGGGCGTGATGGTGCTGGCGCAGGCGATGGGGAAATGCGGATAGCTATAGGGTGCCAGATGCAGGCGCGCTTCCTTGAGCTCGAACCAGTCGGTCTTCATCGTGACCGGCTCCTCGCATTTCAGCAGCGCCATGATGGCGGCCAGCGCTTCTTCCATGCGCGGCCGCTGGGTCGTGGGTTCGATGCCCATCATATAGGCGTCGGACGGCAGCGCACCCGGGCCGCAACCCAGCATTGTTCTTCCCCGAGACATATGGTCGAGCTGCACGAAGCGGTTCGCCACCATCAGCGGGTGGTGATACGGCAGGCTGGTCACACCCGAACCGAGTCGGATGTAGCGCGTGCGCTCGATGGCGGCGCCGATGAAGACTTCCGGCGAGGCGATGGTCTCCCAGCCGGCGGAATGGTGCTCGCCGATCCAGGCTTCGTCGTAGCCCAGTTCGTCGATCCATTCGATCAGCTCCATGTCGCGCGCCATGCCGAGCGTCGGATTCTCGCCGACGCGATGAAACGGCGCCAGGAAGATGCCGAATGTGAGCCCCTTGTGATTGCCGGTCTGTGCCATCAAGTCCTCCGTGGATCGCGACCGTAGCACGCACGAAACGTTGACCGAAGCCACGGCTTGCGCCGATCATCGGCAGATGGACGCACCCGACGATCTGCCGCTTCGGCGCTTCACGCTCATCGAAGTGAACGATGCAAAGGTGCCGCTCTGCCTGCGTCTGGCGACCTCGCTCGCCGCCAAGATCGCGGCCGACCTTGGCGCCGATGTGCTCAAGGTTGAACCACCCGGCGGCGATCCGGTGCGCCGCGCGCCGCCGTTCCTGCCGCAGGGCGGAAGCGCGCTCTTTCAGTTCCTCAACACGTCGAAGCGCTCGCTGGTGCTCGATCTCGCGAGTGACACCGGCCGAACCGCCCTCAAGGGCCTGCTTGAAAAGGCCGACGCCGTGCTGTTCGAGGAGCCGACCGTCGCGGCGCCGCTGTTGCGCGCCTCGCGCGCGACGCCGATCGAGATCGCGGCGTTTCCGGTCGAGATGAACGCCGCCGCCCGGCCGGTCAGCGAGTTCGCCATCCTGGCGTTGGGTGGCCTGCTGCACATGGTGGGCGAGCCCGAACGCAAGCCACTCCGTCTGGGTGGCCATCAGGCCTCTTACGCCGCGGGCCTCACTGCCTTTACCGGCCTTGCCGCCGTCCTCGCCGCCCGCGACGCCGGCCAGACGGCGCCACCCGTCCGCGTATCGCTGACTGAAGTGATGCAGTGGGTGAACTGGAAAGCAGCGTCCGGCGCGGAAGCCGGCGGCACATCGCCCGGCCGCGAAGGCAAGAACTCGGAATTCCAGATCGTGCCCTGCCGCGACGGCCATGTCGCCGTCGTCTACACCGCCACGCAGTGGCCGGCGATGCGCGCCCTGATCGGCGATCCGCGCCTTGGCGATCCAAAGTTCAACATCCGCGCCGGCCGGCGCCAGCACATCGTCGAGCTGTACGAGATCATCACGCCGTGGTTCGCGGACAAGACGCGCGCCGAGATCCAGACGATGGCGCAGGCCAAGGGCGTGCCGTTCGGCCCGATCTTCTCGCCCGCCGAACTACTGCAGACCGAGCAGTATGTCGCGCGCGGCTTCCTGGCCACCATGGATCACCCGACACTCGGCACGCTGCGTTTGCCGCAATTGCCCGTGCAGTGGAATGGCCGTTCGTTTGCTCCCAGACCTGCACCTGAACTGCCAGCGCCGGAGCTGGCAGCATGAGCGCGCGTCCACTCAGCGGCATCCGCGTCCTCGACTTCGGCCTGCTGACGGCCGGCGCCAATACGTCGGCCATGCTGGCCGACCTCGGCGCCGACGTGATCAAGATCGAATCGGGCGCCTATCTCGATCCCTTTCGCGTCGTCGGCAAGCCCGACGATGACGACGGCTGGTGGAACCGCTCGCCGCAGTTCCGCTTCACCAACCGCAACAAGCGCGGGCTCGCGCTCAACCTGAAAGATCCCGAGGGCCAGCGCGTCATCCGCGAGCTGGCGGCGCACTGCGACGTCGTGGTCGAGAATTTCCGCCGCGGCGTGCTCGACCGAGCGGGCCTCGGCTACAAGGACTTGAGTGCCGCCAATCCGCGCCTCGTGTTCGCCGCCATCTCGAGCCAGGGCGATACCGGGCCGGAGCGCATGAACGTCTCGTTCGGATCAACGCTCGACGCCACGTCGGGCATCGCTTCCCTCACCGGCTACGCGGGCGAGGAGCCGCGCATCTCGGGCATGGACGTGAACTACCCCGACCAGATCGTGTCGCTGTTCGCCACCGGCATCGTGATCTCGGCGGTCATGGCGGCGCGCCGCACCGGCAAGGGGGCCTTCCTTGATTTCTCCCAGCGTGAGGTCGCCTCCTTCACCCTGGGTGAGGAGATCCTCGCCGCCTCGGCCGATCCCGCGCGGCCGAACGGCCGCCACGGCAACAACGAAGAAAGTGTGGCACAGCAGGACACCTATCGCTGCAAGGGCGGACGCTGGATCGCCGTTACGCTCGGCACGCCGGATGCCGCCCTCGAAGCCTTCTGCGCCAGCCACGACAGCGCAGCCGCCGTCGCTGCCTTGCTGGCACGCGGCATTGCCGCCGCGCCCTGCAATGACGGCAACGATCTTCTGCGCGATACGGCGCTGCAGGGCGTGACGTTGGTTCGCGACGACCGCGGCGGCCTGGTGAAGGGTCTGCCCTACCGCCTCGGCGGCAAAGGCATCACCATCCAACGCCCCGGCCCCGACCTCGGCCAGCACACCTGCGAGGTGCTGCGCGAATTGCTGGGCTACGACGACGCACAATTGAAGAGACTGGCGGAGGCGGGCGTCACCTCCACGACGCCCACTGTTGGAGAGATTTGAGCCATGGCGCGCGCTGAAGTGAAGAAGCTGATGGAACGCATGGCGATCCCCGCCATCGCCGCTCCCATGTTCCTGGTGTCCAACCCCGCCCTCACGCTCGCCTGCTGCGCCGAAGGGATCATGGGCAGCTTCCCCGCCCACGGCACGAGGAGCCGCGAGGAGTTCCAGACCTGGCTCGACGAGATGCAGGAAGGCATGAAGCGCCTAGAGGGCTCGGGCAAGAAACCGGCACCCTGGGCGGTGAACCTCGTCGTCCATGCCTCCAATCCGCGCTACCTCGGCGACCTGGAGTTGGTCGAGAAGTACAAGGTGCCGGTGGTGCTGACGTCGAAGGGCGCGCCGGGCGACGCCATCAAGCGCATCCATGGCTGGGGCGCGGTGGCGCTGCACGACATCGCCAACCGCCGCCACGCCGAGAAGGCGCTCGAAGCTGGCGTCGACGGCGTGATCGCCGTGGCCGGCGGCGCCGGCGGCCATACCGGCACGATCAATCCCTTCGCCCTCATGAACGAAGTGCGCCAGTTGGGCGATCACTTCGCCGTCGTCCTGGCGGGCGGCCAGACCACCGGCCGCGACGTACTGGCAGCCGAGGCGATGGGCGCCGACCTCGCCTATATCGGCACGCGCTTCATCGCCACCCGAGAAGCGATGGCCGCCGCCGCGCACAAGGACATGATCCTGAAGACCCGCGCGACCGACGTCTTCCTCACAGCCTCGATCGACGGCGCACCGGCCAACTGGCTCGTGCCCAGCCTGCTGGCGGCCGGCGTCGACCTCGACGTGCTGCGCACGACCCTGCCTGGCAAGATCGTGGCGGCGTCGGAGAACAAGAAGCGCTGGAAGGACATCTATACAGCGGGCCACGGCGTCGGGAACATCGAGGACATTCCGACGGCGGCCGAGCTTTGTCGGCGGCTGGTGGCGCAATATCGGGCAGCCCGGATGAGCATGACCGACACGCTTCTTGCTGGTCTCGCCGAAAGCCGGCGCGCGGCGACCGCCGGCGAATAGACCGGCCGGCGCGCGCCCGATGGCGGCGTCACGCTGCCCTCAAGCCACGGCCCAGCCGCCGGCTTGACATTTCTCATTGAGAGAGCAAAAGTTTAAACACTTCCGTATAGGTTGCATAGCGTCCACGACGTATCGTCGGCATCTATCCTCGCGGGGAGGAAACATGGCCTTCAATCCAAGCTTTATCGGCAAGAGCTTCGTGGTGTCCGATTCGGACGCCCGAATCCGCGACCCCAACAATCTTGCGGCCGTTACCCCGAAGGTGATCCTCAAAGGAACGAAGGTCCTCGTGACCGAGGTGAAGACCCTTCCGACCGGAAGCAAGAGCAGAATGGTCTTCGCAAACACGACGTCGGAGAGCGGCAGCGACGTCGGATGGACGTCGACGCGCAATCTCCAAGGAAGTTTCATCAACGAAACGCTGGACCTCCTGCCGGCAGGAACCAGCGTCGATCAAAAAGGTCCAAACGCGGCCTGGTCGCACGGCGATTTTCTGGGTCAGGTAGACCTTGTGGAAATCGTCGACAACGGACTCGAGATCGAGCGGATGACGCTTACGACCGTTGAGCCGTACCTGATGATGGTCGAAGCCGCGAAAGCGGCTGGAATAAGCGTGGCGATAAACAGCGGCTTCCGCTCCTACGGCGAGCAAGACCTGCTGTTCCGGGGCTTCAAGCAAGGCCTGCCCGGTTTCAATCTGGCGGCGCCACCCGGCATGTCGAACCATCAAAACGGCATCGCCCTGGACATCGCCGTCTCCGGGGGGGCCGGAACCCCAGTCTACAATTGGCTCGCGAAGAACGCGACATCCTTCGGCTTCGTACGAACGGTCAGCGGCGAACCATGGCATTGGGAGTTCGATCCGAAAAAGGCCGCGACGGCGAAAGCCCAGGGGACCTGCAAGGCGGCCGGCATCTCGAACTGAAAGCGGAGCGCACGCCGGCGCAATGACGGCACGTCTTTCGCCTCGCGCAACGAGTCAGGTAGCGCCGGCATTTCCGCTGCTCTAGGCTTCGCCCCCTGAGTGGAGGGGGCGAGCGTGAAGACAAGGGCAGCGGTCTGCTACGAAGCCGGCAAGAACCTCGAAATCGAGACCGTCGATCTCGAAGGGCCGAAGTTCGGCGAGGTGCTGGTCGAGATCAAGGCGTCCGGCGTCTGCCACACCGACGAATTCACGCGCTCCGGCGGCGATCCTGAAGGTCTGTTCCCGGTGATCTTCGGCCATGAGGGCGCGGGCGTCGTGGTCGACGTCGGGCCCGGGATCGTGTCCCTGAAAAAGGGCGACCACGTGATCCCGCTCTACACGCCCGAATGCCGCGCCTGCAAATCCTGCCTCTCCGGCAAGACCAACCTCTGCACCTCGATCCGCGCCACCCAGGGCCAGGGCGTGATGCCCGACGGTTCCTCACGCTTCTCGATCAAGGGCAAGAAGATCCATCACTACATGGGCTGCTCGACCTTCTCGAACTACACGGTCCTGCCCGAAATCGCGCTGGCGAAAATCCGCCCCGACGCGCCGTTCGACAAGGTCTGCTACATCGGCTGCGGTGTCACCACCGGCATCGGTGCCGTCATCAACACCGCCAAAGTCGAGCCCGGCGCCAATGTCGTGGTGTTCGGCCTGGGTGGCATTGGCCTCAACGTCGTGCAGGGCGCCCGCATGGTCGGCGCCAGCATGATCGTGGGCGTCGACCTCAATCCGGCGCGCGAGGCGCTCGGCCGCAAGTTCGGCATGACGCATTTCGTCAATCCGAAGGACATCGGCGGCAAGGACGTCGTCGCCAATCTCGTCGAGCTGACCGACGGCGGCGCCGACTACAGTTTCGAATGCGTCGGCAACACGACGCTGATGCGCCAGGCGTTGGAATGCTGCCATCGCGGCTGGGGCAAGTCGGTGATCATCGGCGTCGCGGGCGCCGGCCAGGAAATCAGCACGCGGCCGTTCCAGCTCGTTACCGGGCGCAGCTGGATGGGCACGGCCTTCGGCGGTGCCAAAGGCCGGCGCGACGTACCAAAAATCGTCGACTGGTACATGGACGGCAAGATCGACATCGATTCACTGATCACCCACACCATGCCGATCGAGAGGATCAACGACGCCTTCGACCTCATGCACCGGGGCGAATCGATCCGCAGCGTCGTCACGTTCTAGGGGGGAAGCGCCATGACGGTTCGCAAGATCGGTGGCGCCACCATCGAGAAGGTCGAGGAACTCTGCGCCGCGGGCTTCCGTCCCAACCGCATGTTTCCTAAATTCAATCAGGAGGCGTTCGACGCCCAGAAGAGCTGGATGGTGCCCGACCATGTTGATCCCGGCTCCGACCGCCTCGTCGGCTCCGTTCACACCTGGGTCGTGAAGACCGGCCGCCACACCATCCTCATCGACACCTGCCTCGGCAACGACAAGCAGCGCCACAACGCGGCCTGGAACAAGCTCGACACGCCGTTCCTCAATCGCCTCCGTGCCTGCGGCTGCCCTCCCGAATCGGTCGACTTCGTGATGTGCACGCACTTGCACGTCGATCACGTCGGCTGGAACACCAAGCTCGAGAACGGCCGCTGGGTGCCGACCTTTCCCAATGCCCGCTATCTCTTCGCCAAGCGCGAGTACGCGCACTGGGAGAACGAGCGCAAGACCAAGGACGGCGTCAACGACGGCTCGTTCGACGATTCGGTGCTGCCGATCGTCGAAGCCGGCAAGGCCGTCATGATCGAGAGCGACCACCAGCCGGATCCGCTGCTCACCATAAGAGACTACCCTGGCCACACGCCGGGGTCGATCGCCATCAACCTGAAGGACGCGGGCAAACAGGCCTGTTTCTCGGGTGACATCATGCATCACCCGATCCAGGTCTATCATCCCGACTGGTCGAGCCAGTTCTGCTGGGACCAGGAGATGTCTGCCCGGAGCCGCCGCAGGCTCCTCGAGGATTGCGTCGAAACCAATGCCCTGCTCTGCCCCGCCCACTTCCCCGGCGCCAACGCCGGCTACATCAAGCCGCAAGGTGACAGCTTCCGCATCGACTGGGACAAGCAATGAAACTCGAGCCCCTCCTCACTGGTCTCTCTTTCGGCGAGGGACCGCGCTGGCGGGACAATCGACTCTACTTCTCCGACTTCTACGTCCATCAGGTTCGGACTGTCGACGAGAGCGGCAAGGCGGAGACGATCGTCGAAGTGCCCGGTCAGCCATCGGGACTGGGCTGGAGGCCCGATGGGACGATGCTGAACGTGAGCATGACCGACCGCCGCCAGATGCGCTTCTCGGGCGGCAAGCTCTCGGTCGAAGCCGAGTTGGGGGCGCTGGCAACCGGCCACTGCAACGACATGATCGTCGATGCGAAGGGACGCGCCTATGTCGGCAATTTCGGCTTCGATCGCCATGCCGGCGAGGCCCAGCGCACGACCTGCCTGATTCGCATCGACACCGACGGCTCGGTGCACAAGGCCGCCGATAATCTCCTGTTTCCCAACGGCACTGTGATCACGCCTGATGGCAAGACCATGATCGTGGGCGAGACCTTCGCCCATCGCCTCACGGCATTCGATGTTGCGACCGACGGCACGCTTTCCAATTGCCGCACCTGGGCCACCATCGAGAACTGCTTTCCCGACGGCATCTGCCTCGATGAAGAGGGTGCGATCTGGGTCAGCGATCCGTTTGGCCGCCGCGTGCTGCGCGTCCTCGAAGGCGGAAAGGTCACGCACAGCCTCGATCTGGCACCCCGCGGCGCCTATGCCTGCATGCTGGGCGGCAAAGACCGGCGTACCCTGTTCGTCGTCACCAATTCAAAAAGCGGGCCGACCACGGCCGAGACGCTCGAAGGCCGCATCGAGACGATGCGGGTCGACGTGCCGGGGGCCGGCTTGCCTTGAGGAGAATGAGATGAAAGGTCCTGAGGATGACGCCGGCTTGACCGGCAAGGTTGCGATCATTTCCGGCGGTGGCGCAGTGGGCGACGGCATCGGCAACGGCCGAGCGGCCGCGATCCTGCTGGCGCGTGCCGGCGCCAAGGTGCTGGTGGCCGACCTCGATCTGAAACTCGCCGAACGCACGGCCGAGATGATCAAGGCCGAGGGTGGCACGGCGGCAGCGCATGCCGGCGACGCCACCAAGGAAGCCGAATGCAAACGGCTGGTCGACGCCGCGGTCGATCGCTGGGGCCGGCTCGACTTCCTCGACAACAATGTCGGCATCGGCAGCCGCGGTAGCGTCGTCGACGAGAAACCCGAGGAATACCGGCGCGTAATGCAGGTGACCG